>NZ_JAQRFO010000032.1:0-52273 GCF_028598775.1 Xenorhabdus aichiensis | reverse complement strand
TGGGCTAAATCCGTACAATTATCTATACCATTCGCTGACCGATCACAAACGTTAGAATCTCGCTAATACGGGGGTATATTGAGACGCAAACAGGGGTGATCGGTCAGCAAATGGTTTAGTACAGGTCACACTTCGGTGTGGCCTTTTTCATTTTAGGCTGCCAACTGCCGTGTAAGTGTTGGGTGGGTTGCTGGGTTACCTATTCCAGCCGACAGCAAACTCTCATAAATTGGCAGGATCACAATTTAACTCTTGAAAGCACGCAGGGTAATACCTGCTAAACGTTACGCATTGCGTATCTGCCGTCGCCAGTTCGGGGCGGCATTTCCTATTAACTCAACTCACAGGGGCGGCCATAGCTCACCCCACGGACGCCCATTGTTCAAATGGGGTGGAATATGAATATGCCAAACAAAGATCCGATTGAACTGTATCAATGGCTGATACTTCTGCTGCTTTCTGCATGGGGCGGAATAGTCCGCTACATCATCGATATAAAAACCAGCAACGCCCGTTGGAGTTGGATTGGGGCATTTGCCCAAGTAGTGGTTTCGGGATTTACCGGACTGATAGGCGGATTTATCAGTCTCGAAGCGGGGCTGAGTTTATACCTGATGTTCGTTAGTGCTGGCGTGTCCGGTGCAATGGGGAGCATCGCCCTAACCTATTTCTGGAACAGACTGACAGGTGAACAAAGATGAAAATCAGTAAAAACGGACTGGAATTCATTCAGCAATGGGAAGGCCTGAAACTGAAAGCCTATCCCGATCCCGCGACGGGTGGCATACCGTGGACGATTGGCTACGGGCATACACAAGGCGTTAAGAAAGGCGATGTGATTACTGATCAGCAGGCCGAAGCCTTCTTGCATGATGACCTCATACCTGCTTATGCCACACTGGAGCGATTAGTTAAAGTGCCACTGACTCAGGGCCAGTTTGACGCTCTGTGCTCCTTTATCTTCAATTGCGGCAGCGGTAATTTCTCCGGCTCTACTTTGTTGAAGAAAATCAATGCCGGTAATTATGCAGGTGCAGCGGCAGAGTTTCCCCGATGGAATAAAGCGGCTGGCAAGGTGATGAACGGTCTGACTCGGCGTAGGGCATCTGAGCAACAGATGTTTTTGTCATGAAACTCACATTAACCCACTACACGATCATGGCTCTGATAGTGATGACAGCGGTGGCCTATTATTACCGTTCTGAGTATGTGAAACAGAAAATCACCAACGACTATCAGTCCGATGAAATCCAGCAATTGACTGACCGTATCAACTACCAGAACACGCACATTGATATGCTGCATGAACTGGACACCAAACACACTCAGGAACTCGCCCATGCCAAGACTGAAATCGATACTCTTCGGGCTGATGTTGCCGCTGGTCGTCGCAAGTTGCGCATCAAAGCCGTCTGCCCCGTGTCTGAAACCGTTACCTCCCGCGGCATGGTCGATGCAACCACCGTCGAACTCTCTGGAGAAACTGGATCAACTGTTCTCGATATCCGAGAAGACATCATCAACGACCAGGCAAAATTAAGCTACTTGCAGGGTTATATGAATACCGAGTGTGGGAGAAAGAATAATGGCTAAGTTTCGAAAAAAACCAGTAGTTATTGAGGCATTTGAATTTAGGGGTGAGAGTAATTTAAACCCCAGCGTACCTGTATGGTTTGTTGATGCCGTTCTAAATGGTGAAATAAAGGCTGAGCCTGACCACATAATCATTCGCACATTGGAAGGTAATCATCGTGCTGACATTGGGGACTGGATTATCCAAGGGATAAAAGGAGAGTTATACCCGTGCAAGCCCGAGATCTTCGAGTTGACCTATGAGGCTATAGCACCGCAGAGCAAGTGATTCTGGGGTGGCAGGATTACATCAAAACGCAGTGTAAATGAGGTAAATATGTCACAAACATTTGGACAAAAAGCAGTGGGCTTATCTTTCAACCCATCAAACGATGATGCTGTCAGCCAGTGTAAGCAGATTTTTGCTGATGCTATAGATCAACTGGATGATTTGCGTAGCAGCACAGAATCAGCAGAAGTAAGACGATTGGCATCAATTGCGATTACAAAAGCGCAGGATGCACAGATGTGGTCAGTGAAAGCGATTACTTGGAAAGACTGATAATAAAGCCCCTACAACCCAGTAACTACAACAACACCCCATGCCATCAGTTAACGCTGGTGGCATTTTCTTTTTAAGGAACCTACCCATGACCAGAGAAAAAATGACGACAAAACAAAAAACGTTTTGTCGTGAATATCTGGTCGATTTAAACGCAACGCAGGCGGCAATCAGAGCAGGATACAGTGTTAAACGTGCCAGTGAGCTGGGCTATCAGTTGATGCAGAAAGCCCACGTGGTCGCGCTGATTGATGAGCTGAAACAGGCGCGCAACACGCAACTGGGCATTGATGCACACTATGTCCTCATGCGCCTCGTTGAAATCGATCAGATGGATGTGGCTGACATTCTGGAAGAAGACCTGAGCATCAAACCGCTCTCCAAATGGCCGGAATCATGGCGCCGTTACTTAAGCGGGTTCAATCTGGCTGAGATGTTCGAGGGTAGAGGAGACGAGCGCGACATGGTCGGCATTCTCAAGAAGATCAAATGGCCGGACAAAGTCAAGAACTTGGAATTGCTGGGCAAACACGTATCGGTGCAGGCATTCCGCGAGAATGTGAAGAACGAGCACACGGGAGCTGAAGGTGGGCCGATTGAGGTCGCCGGTCTGACAGCAGAACAGGCCGCCGACGCCTACAAGAAAATGATGAGGTGATCATGCCTGTTCCATTTCCGTTTGATTTTCGTAATCCCGATTACAACGCGGTGTTTGAATGGCGAATGGAGCGGTTACAACGCATTCGCCAGAATCCCTCGGTACTGCCCACTATGAGAGCATTTTATCGTGACAATCCCGGCCAGTTTATCATTGACTGGGGGATGACCGTAGACCCGCGTAACGTGGAGCGCGGTTTACCTTCTCGAATCCCGTTTATCCTGTTCCCCCGCCAAGAGGAATGGATAGCGTGGTTTATGGAGTGCTGGCGAACTCAAGAGCCGGGCATTACCGAGAAGACCCGTGACATGGGCATAAGCTGGCTGACTATCGGGACGGCCAGCACTATCTGTCTGTTCAATCGGGGTGTAGCGGCGGGCTTCGGCTCCCGTAAAGAAGAGTACGTGGATAAAATCGGCTCGCCCAAGTCCCTATTTGATAAGGCGAGGAACTTTATTAACCTGCTTCCCGCTGAATTCAGGGGTACATGGGACATTCGCAAACACGCACCCCATATGCGCATTCTATTTCCTGATACCGATTCAGTGATGACGGGTGAGGCAGGGGATGGCATCGGGCGCGGTGACCGTGCATCTTTTTACTTTGTGGACGAGGCGGCTTTCCTTGAACGCCCCGAGCTGGTGGATGCGTCATTGTCAGCCACAACTAACTGCCGTCAGGACGTTTCGACACCGAACGGCATGGCGAACTCGTTTGCCCAGCGGCGGCACAGCGGCAACATTGACGTATTTACGTTCCACTGGCGAGACGACCCGCGCAAAGACGATGCATGGTACGCCAAACAGGTGGAAAAACTTGATCCCGTCACACTGGCGCAGGAAGTCGATATCAACTACCAAGCGTCGGTAGAGGGAATTCTGATCCCCTCTGAATGGGTACAAGCGGCAATGGATGCCCATATCAAACTGGACATTCAGCCGACAGGTATTCGCCTGGGTGCGATGGACGTTGCGGACGAAGGCAAGGATAAAAACGCCTTTGCATGGCGTCACGGTTTTATGTTGCAAGGCATTGAAGAGTGGTCAGGTAAGGGCAGTGATATCTACGGCTCCGTCGAAAAGGTCTTCGGTTGGTGCACTCAATACCGGCTTGGCTCTTTCCGGTTCGACAGTGACGGACTCGGCGCAGGCGTACGCGGCGATGCCCGTATTATTAACGAACAGCGCACCGCACTCCGGCTGGATACTATTACCGCTACGCCATTTCGGGGCAGTGGTGCGGTATTCGATCCTGAAGGGGAAGCGGTACTGGGCGATGCATTTAGTGAGCCGCGATTGAATAAAGACTTTTTCGCTAATACCAAAGCGCAGGCGTGGTGGTCGCTACGAACACGCTTTCAGAAAACGTATCGGGCGGTTACGGAAGGGCATTTTTATGATCCGGATGAACTCATATCCATTTCTGGTGAAATGCCGCTGAAGGACAAATTAATCATTGAATTATCACAGCCTACCTATTCCGTGAATGGGGTTGGGAAAATTGTCGTGGATAAAAAACCGGACGGGACGAAAAGCCCGAACTTGGCGGATTCAGCCATGATCCTCTACGCCCCGATGGATATCTCAATGGAAATCTGGGAATTATTAGGACGAGGTTCTTAATGGCGAAAAATAACAAATTGCAGCCTACCGCGGACAGCTACGAGAACATGATGGCGCGTGTCGGGATGCACACGCCGAACCAGCACGCCGCCTCAACATACCGTCCAAACTGGACAAGCCGCAACCGGACGCTGATAGAAAATGCCTACCGTTCTTCGTGGATTATCGGTGCGGCGGTGGATTCGGTGGCCGACGACATGACCCGCAAGGGCATTCGGATCACGTCTGAGATAGACCCCAAAGCGCGGGGCGTTTTGGAATCCCTGTTTGACGAGCTGGAGCTGTGGGAAAACCTGAACAATATCATCAAATGGTCACGACTTTATGGTGGGGCATTGGGACTTATCCTGATTGAAGGGCAAGCGCCTTTTACCCCGTTACGGCCTGAAACCATCGGCAAAGGGAAATTCAAAGGGCTGCTATCCCTCGATCGCTGGCAGATTCAACCGGATTTGAATCGCCGTATCAAAGAAATCGGCAAGGATTTAGGTAAGCCTGAGTTTTACAACATCACGAACACCGGGCGAGGTATCCCCGCATGGAAAATCCATCACAGCCGGTTAATCCGATTTGACGGCGTCACATTGCCCTATCAGCAGGCGCAGACTGAAAACGAGTGGGGCATGTCGATTGTTGAGAGAATTTTCGACCGATTAACAGCATTCGACAGTGCGACCACAGGCGCGGCGCAGTTGGTTTATAAGGCGCACCTTCGTACTTACAGCATCGACAAACTGCGTGAAATCATTGCGATGGGGGGTGCCAGATTAGATGCGTTGCTCAAACACCTGGACATGATCCGTCAGTTCCAGAGCAACGAAGGTATGACACTGATGGATAAGAACGATGTGTTTGAAACCCACACCTATACCTTTAGTGGATTAGATAAAGTTTTGGCACAGTTTGCTGAGCAGATATCAGGGGCGGTGGGTATTCCACTGGTGCGGCTGTTCGGACAGTCGCCGCAAGGCTTTTCTACCGGTGATGCTGACCTGGCCAACTACTACGACAATATCGGTACCCAACAGGAGCGGCGATTACGCCAACCGCTAAGGCGATTGCTGGACGTGATGCACCGTTCGGAGTTCGGGCAAGAATTGCCGGAAGATTTTACATTTGAATTCAACCCGCTGTGGCAAATGTCTGACCTCGACCGCTCCACCATTGCTATGAATACCGTCAATGCCCTTAACGGGGCGCTGGATGGCGGCATGATGAAACTGAAAGCGGCTATGAACGACCTGCGGGAAATGGCGGACGTGACCGGCATCGGAAGCTCAATCTCTGATGAGGATATCAACAATGCGGAAGACGAAGCGCCGCCGCTCAGTGAGTTAGGCACTTCGCAGTCGAATACAGGCGAATTCACAGAATCAAACACTAACCTCAATGGTGCACAAATCTCCAGTATGGTTGAAATTGTCTCTTCCGTTGCAGCAGGTGAGTTACCCAGAGACACCGGAATACAAATGCTGGTCACGTCCTACCACATGGACAGCACAGAGGCTGAGAGAATAATGGGGAGTGTAGGTGATGGCTTCACGGCGAAATCGACAGAAGGCAGCGGTGACGACCCGCAAACAGTCTCGGCAGGCGGAAAACCGATATCGAACCAGTCTACGAAAGATAGCGCAGGCGGTCGGAAACATCGTCAAGGGATCTTACGATGGTTCAAATGACTCTGTCACTGAGATACTGGCCGCACTGGACAGCTACAGTGAGCTGATCATCCCGTGGGCGCAGCGGGTGGCACAGAATTTCGCGCTCGATATCAACCGGCAGGATGAAAAGCAGTGGCGCCAGCGTAGCCAGTTAATCAGCAGTGAACTGCGTAATCTGGTGGACAAGGCGCCCGTCGGGCAGGTGATGCGCTCTATTGTTGAAGAGCAAATCCAGTACATCAAATCACTGCCCATCGAGGCGGCGGATCGGGTGTATGACATTCATAACCGGGCAATCGAAACGGTGGTCACGGGCGGCAGGGCTGAACCTTTCGCGAAAGAAATTGCGGCGTCAGGTGAGGTGGCCGCGTCCAGAGCCAAACTGATCGCCCGCACCGAGGCAGGACGGGCGCAGACTGCACTGACACAGGCTAGGGCACAGTCCGTCGGTTCGGCAGGTTATATCTGGCGCACGGCAGAGGATGGTGACGTGCGGGGAGCACATCAAAAAATGGAAGGGCAATTTGTCGAGTGGGCCAAACCGCCGACACTGGATGGCCTGACAGGACACGCGGGCACATTGCCTAATTGCCGTTGCTACTGCGAAGTTGTCATACCGGACTAACTAATATGAAATATTTCTTTACTACGCGGCTGGGTAACACCCGTTACCAATTGTCCGACGGCTCCCTATTGTGTAAAGACGTTCCGATAGCGAGAACGGGTACGCAGCTTTATGCCGATTTCGAACTCCCTGATCTGGAGCCGGACACCGACGGCGAGGTTGTAGTGGAACGCTCACCTGAAGAGGTGTTCAGTGAAGCGACGCTGGCTTCGTTCGAGGGGATGACCGTCACTATCAAACATCCCGAGGATACCCAAGGCAATATCGTTTTTGTTGACCCTGATAATTGGCGAGAGCTGGCACACGGGCATGTACAAAACATCAGGCGGGGGGAGGGGGCGCAATCTGATCTGATGCTGGCCGATCTGGTTATTAAGGACACGGACGCTATTGCCGCCATCGACACCGGTTTTGATGAAGTGTCGTGCGGGTATGACGCCCAATATCGCCAGCTATCCCCCGGCAAAGCCGAACAATATCAAATCACAGGTAATCATGTGGCTCTGGTGCAAGATGGCCGAGCCGGAACACGTTGTTCAATTGGAGATAGTATGTCTAATACAGCACAAAATTGGTTCAAGCGCCTGAGAACGGCGGTTAAAACCAAAGACTCAGCGGCAATGGAAGAGGCGTTAAATAATGCTCCCGAGTCCGTTACAGGAGATGAGGGCACAGGCGAGTTGCCCAAGGCGATTAATATTAACATCAGTCCTCAACAACCGTTACCCAACAAAGATCCGGAGATGCCAAAGGGCGGTACGGGGGATGAGCAAATCCCGGCATGGGCGCAGGCCCTTATCGCACGTATAGATGCGATAGAGGGTAAAACAGCGGATAACGGCACTGACCCCAAAGGTACGGATAAACTGACAGGGGATTATGACGAAAAAGACGAGAAAGAGGAAAAAATCACGGGGGATGCGGCATATAAGGCTGAACTGATCGTACCCGGTATTAAGCTGGGTGATGCCAAACCAACAGCATTTAAACGTACGGTATTGGCGTCAGCAGATCAAAACATGGTACGCACCATTGTAGGCGATGCAGAAATTAAAAAGTTGCCTAAACATAGCGTTGATATGGCCTTTAATGCTGTGGCTGAGCTGGCGAAAGGCCGCAATACCGCACAGCACAACACCGGAGACGCCGCCCGTAAATCCTCTGGCAATTCCATTGCCGACCTGAACAAAGCCAACACCGAATTCTGGGCAAACAGGAGTAAATAACATCATGACAGTCTATTTAAAGCGGATGCCGTTAGGCATTGCCGGGGCTATTTCACGTCTACAGGATATGACGGTTGAACCTGTTTTACTGAAATCGGCGAATGCGTTTCCGGCTTATGGGCTGGTGGGCAAATACGACGGCGACTATTTTGTGCCGTTGGTCGAGGGGGATACGGCAGACAAGATACAGGGAATTTATGTTCGTCCCTATCCCACAACTAGCATGCCGGACAGGGTGCGCATTATCGGTGCAGATAACAATCTAACCGGGGATAACCTGAAACGCGGCTATATGACCGTGAAATTAGATGGCGATGCGTCCAGCATCAAAAAAGGTGCGCCAGTTTACGTGCGGGTGGGTAAGCCTGCTCCGACAAGTCCATTGGGTAGTTTCCTGAATGTGGCGATAGACGGTGAAACAGTCGTGCTCCCGAATGCCCAGTTTACAGGTTCGGGTGATGCTGATGGTAATGTTGAAATTTCTTACAAGATTTAAGGGACACTATGCAAACATATGACCAACAAACCATTGATAACAGTGGTACGTTTCTAATTGGCGAACTGGAACGCCTTGACCAGACCATTAACTTGCCCTTGGTGCAATACACGCACAGCCGTGATATCCAGTATCGTGAGGATGTGACCATTGCTGATGATATGGCAACATGGACGCATACCGATTTTGCGGCGGCAGGATCTGCCAACCCGAACGGTAAAAACTGGGTAAGCGGTAATTCGACAGCGCTGGCGGGTATCAGCGTGAACATTGACCGCGACGGGCACCCATTAACCTTGTGGGGAATGGAATTAGGCTGGACAATTATCGAATTGAACGCAGCGCAACAGGTAGGACGCCCTATCGATTCCCAGAAACACGACGGCATGCTGCTGAAATGGAACATGGACACCGACGAACAGGTCTACATGGGCGATTCAGGACTAGGGTTACAGGGGTTATTGAACCAAAAACGGGTCAATCTTATCAATGCCCGTAAACCGTGGGCGCAATCCACACCGGATGAAATTCGTGAAAGCATCAACCAGCTATTGAGTGATGCATGGGCACATTCCGGCTATACGATGGTGCCGACCGATCTGTTGATTTCGCCGGAGCAATTTGCGCTGCTTTCCTCCATTATTGTTTCCTCGGCGGGTAACCAATCGTTGTTAACGTATCTGAAAACTAACACCATTGCTTACCACCAGAATGGTATTCCGTTGGATATTCGCGCAGTGAAATGGGCGAAAGGGGCAGGGACAGCAGGAAAAGATCGCGCAATCGCGTACACCAATGACAAGAAATTCGTTCGGTTCCCCATGGTGCCGATGCAGAGCATCCCGATCCAGTATCGCGGCTTGTACCAGATGGTGACGTATTACGGCAAGTTAGGTGCGGTAGAAGCTGTCTATCGTGAAACGCTGAACTATATGGACGGTATCTAAATGAAAATCAGGGCACATACCGCATTCAAATTCACGCATGATAACGGTGAAACTCAGGAATTTGTGACAGGCGTTCATGAGGTCAGTGAAGACGTCGCTCAACACTGGTTTGTCCAGGCACATGCAGAGATTATCGGTGCAGTAGAGGATAGTGCGCAGGCTGATCACGAAACGGTTATTACCGAACTCCGCGCCGCAATTGTTGAGCTGACTCAACAATTGGCTGAACGTGATACCCAGACTATGGGGTTGAAACAGCAATTGGCTGAACGTGATACCCAGATTATGGAGTTGAAACAGCAATTGGAAGATCGAGACACCCAAATTGCTGAGCTGATGATATCGGGTGACCCGCAACCGACGGGCAATCAGACCGCTAACGGAGGTAAAAATGGGGGCAACAAGAAATAGGCAGATTCCCTCTATAGCTCAGTTCCGCACCGACTTTCCTCAGTTCGATGATACGCACAAATTCCCTGATGCCCAAATCCAGTTCCGGTTAAATCTGGCGGATAAACAGTTGGATGAAAACCGGCTGGGGGATATGTTCGGCTATCTGGTCGAGCTGATGGTCGCCCACTATATGGCTCTGTGGGCGGCAGACAGTCGATCGGTGGCAAGGGGGGGCGCAGGCGGGGCAAACAGTGGAGTGTTGTCGTCCAAAGCGGTGGATAAGGTGAGCGCCAGCTACGACACCGGCGCGACCTTGAACCCGAATGCGGGTTTCTGGAACAACACCCGCTATGGCTCCGAGTTCTACGAACTGTTGTTGATGTTTGGTGCGGGAGGTATTCAGCTATGAAAAGTGGCCTGAAAATACGGGTGGATAAAGCCAATGACATTCTGAAGGCGCTGAAAACCATTGGCAACCGTGACGTGCTGGTGGGGGTTCCCTCTGAAAACAGTAGTCGCGCTGATGTGCCGTTCGGCAACGCGGGGATCGGCTATATCAACGAATTCGGTTCCCCTGCCCAGAACATTCCGGCGCGGCCGCATCTTCGCCCCGGCATCCGTTCGGTGGAAGATAAGACCACAGAACAATTGAAAATTGCGGCAGAAGCGGTGCTGGAAGGTAAGCAGGATAAGGCCGAAAAAGCCCTGAACAAGGCCGGCATGCTGGCGGTAAACGGGGTTCAGCGTTACATGACGACGAATGATTTTGAACCGCTGGCCGACCCCACTGTTGCCGCCCGTGCCAAACGCGGGCGTAAGGGGGTGAAACCGCTGATCGATACGGGCGCGTACCGACGGTCGATTACCTACGTTGTCCGGGATAAATCGGAGGAATAACCATGCCGTTTTTAGATGTCACTGATGTGCTGTCTGACCCTGATTTCTGCGATACCTCACTGACAGTAAAGCGCCGCGCAACCAGTGTTGACAGCGACGGGTTCCCAACAACCACGGACACTATCAGCCCTTTTTCGGGCGTGGTGACAGTGGACAGATCAGTTGAAGCCCAGCTTCGTATGTCAGGGCAGGTGGTCACGGGCAGTATTCTGATTATCACCCCTGAGCGGCTGATAGCCGGGGAAACGGGGAGAGCCGGTGACATCGTCACCTATCAGAACCGTGAATACCTGGTGAAGTTGGTTGATCCCTACACGGCCTATGGTGCGGGCTTCGTGCAGGCGCATTGCGAATTGCTGCCATTTGATGGAGGTTCCCCATGAACACCTCAGAGCAGACAGGATGGCTAACGCCAGATACTGAGCCTGTCTACGATGAGTCATTGGAGCGGTTGCTCAGTCGCTGGCTGCAAGGCGTGTCAGGACTGAAAATCGTGAGGCCTCGCTGGACAGCGGTTCAGACTGTGCAGCCTCCTGCGGATGCAGACTGGTGCGGGTTCGGTATCACGGAAATACCCGCTGATGCCAATCCCGCCTACGCTAACCAGACCGACGAACACGGGGAATTGTGGCGACATGAAGAGTTTGAATGCATGGCGTCGTTTTATGGGCCAAAGAGCCAGCACTATGCCAGCCGGTTCCGTGACGGGGTCACTCTCGGCCAGAACAATGCTGAACTCAATCAGTCAGGTCTTTCGGTGATCAAGCAATCTCAGATCACTTCTTTTCCTGAACTTATTAATAACCAGTGGGTACGCCGCTATGACATCACGGTCACTCTGCGGCGCAAGGTTGTTCGTCGGTACGACATACGTGCCTTGACTGACGCACCAGTTAAATTCTTTGGAGACTAAACCCTATGCAGGGCTTACCTATTTCTAACATTGTTAACGTCAAGGTTAACATGGCACCCCGTGCAGCGCAGGCGCGTAGCTTCGGCTCGCTATTGATTGTCGGTGCCAGCAATGTAATTAATACGCACGAACGGTTACGTTATTACACCGATATTGACGGCGTGGGCGCGGATTTCGGCATGGATACCCCGGAGTATCAGGCCGCCGCACTGTACTACTCGCAGTCCCCTCAGCCCGTCGATCTGTATATTGGGCGTTGGGCAAAAGAGCAGGTGCTTGCAGCGTTGCGCGGGGCGGTACTGTCCAAGCCTGAACAGAGCATGAGTAAATTTACACTCATCACTGACGGCGCATTCAAGCTGACCATTGACGGTAAAGAAACCGTCATTACCGGTATCGATTTCAGTAAAGAAACCAACCTGAACGGTGTTGCAGAACGCGTGGCCGAAAAGCTGAAAAACGCTACCGTGCGCTGGGACAGTATTTCATCCCGCTTCACCGTCTCGCTGCAAACGTCAGGGAAAATGGGCTATATCACCCGTGCCGATAGTGGTTCCTATATCGGGGATATTCTGAAACTGGATGAATCATCCGGTGCGACAGTCATCGACCCGACACAGCCTGAGACCATTGCGGAGGCCGTAGCAGCGTTGGGATCAATGTCGGGTGCATGGTATGGACTGGTAATCGCGGACGGTTCACTGTCTGACAGTGATGTGCTCAGCGTGGCGCGGTATATCGAATCAGCGTCGGTATCACGTATTTATGGTCATACGGTCACCAAAACTGATGTACTCGACCCTGACGTAAGCACCGATATTGGCTCGCAGCTCAAAGGGGCGTTTTTAGGCCGCACTTTGTGGCAATACTCCGCACAACCTTATGCTATTGCCTCACTGTTTGGTCGTATGTTCACGGTGAATTTTCAGGGCAACAACACGACCATCACCCTGAAATTCAAACAGGAACCGGCTATCAGTGCAGAGTTGCTCACGTCAACACAGGCCAATGCCTTGAAAGTGAAATCAGGCAATGTCTTTGTCCATTACAACAACGACACCGCCATTATCCAAGAGGGTGTGATGGCAAACGGCACTTTCATTGACGAGCGTCACGGGCTGGACTGGCTACAGAACTACGTTCAGACCAATCTCTATAACCTGATGTATACCTCAACGACTAAAATTTCCCAGACCGATGAGGGCGTCACTCAGTTACTGATCAACGTCGAGCAGTCACTGTCGCAGGGTGTCACCAATGGGCTGATTGCGCCGGGAGTCTGGGGCGGGGATACGTTCGGGGCATTGAACCGGGGCGATATGCTGACCAAGGGATACTATACCTATGCCTCACCCATCGCCGAGCAAGTGCAGGCAGAGCGTGAGAAACGCAAAGCCCCGGTGATTCAATGTGCGATTAAGCTCGCGGGTGCCGTGCATTTCGCAGACGTCATTATTAACGTAAACAGGTGATCAGATGGCTACCTATTCATTTATGGATGTGTCCGCTTCAATAGCTGGCGTGGGGGGCATAGTGGATTTAGGGAATGGTGCGGCAGTCTCCGAAGAGGGGATCACCGTGGCAATGGCAGAAGCCAAAAACACCATGACCCTCAGCGCTGACGGCGAGGTGATGCACTCGTTACATGCGGGAAAATCCGGCACGATCACCGTGACGTTACTGAAAACCTCACCCGCGAATGCCAAGTTAATGCTGATGTATAACGCCCAACAGTTCTCTTCGGCGACATGGGGGAATAACGGCATCCTGATCCGTAACAAAGTATCCGGTGATACCACGGCGGCGCGTTCGGTGGCATTCCAGAAAATACCGGACATCGCTAACGCCAAAGTGGGCAATACAGTCAGTTGGGTTTTCGACTGCGGCAAAATCGACACTATTTTGGGGACATTCTGATGGAATTTGAAATTAACGGCAAAAAGTACCGGGCGGGCAAACTGGATGCCTTTCAGCAACAAGACTTAGCGGTGGCACTGATGCCGGTTGTTCCGTCATTGAAGCCTATCTGGGATAATCTGAAACCCTCGGGGGTGGATGAAAACGGCGAACCGATCTTCGATAAGGGAAGCATAGCGGACATTCTCACACCACTGGCGGATGCGGTGCGCACACTGGGTAAAGAGTCCCGCTATGAAATCAATGATATCTGCCTGTCGGTAGTCAGTCGTGAATCTGGCGGAGCGTGGTCAGGTATCTATACCGGTCAGCAACTGATGTTTGATGACATTAACGGACTGGATTTGCTGAAAATCGTGGGTCACGTCATCAAGGGTTCTCTGAGCAATTTTTTTCCCGCACTGCCAGAGAGCGGCGAGCCACCCCCGGTCAACCCAGCCTAGATTTAGAAACCCTCCCTCACGGGCGCTATTACCTGATGCGCCCGGTACGTAACGGTATGTGCAAATTCGAGTCATTAAAGAATGGCGATGTCGATCTGGCCGATATCGCCCTGATGAATGACACCTTGGACGTAGACGCCGAAAACGAAGCCTTGATAGCACGGTGGAAAGATGAGCAATAATGCAGAGACTATCCGCGACTTTTTGATCTCACTGGGTTTTGAGGTGGATGGCGCGGGTGAGAAGAAATTTAGCGCGATACTGGCAGGCGTCACCGGCAACGTTCTTAAATTAGGTGCCGCCGTGGAAGGTGCAGCGCTGGCGGTTGTGGGCTTTACGGCGCAGGTTGCCAGTGGACTGGATAAATTGTACTGGCAGGCACAACGTACAGGCGCTACAGCCGAGCAGATAAAAGCCCTTGGCTATGCGATGCATCAGGCGGGCGGCAGTGTCGAAGGGCTTAATTCGTCGCTGGAGGGTGTCGCCAGTTTTTTAAGGAATAATCCGGGGGGCGAAGGCTTCCTGCGCAACATGGGTATTCAGACCCGTGATACCAACGGCAAGCTGCGTGATACCGCTTCGCTGGTGGCCTTGGTCGGCGAACGGCTGTCAGCCATGCCACATTACCGGGCTAATCAGTATGCCAGTATCCTCGGCATTGATGAAAATACCCTGATGGCGATGCGTCGGGGGATTGGCGGTTATGCGTCTGATTATCAGCGGATAATGAAAACGATGGGCTATAACCCCACCGCCGCCGCCAAAAACGCCAATGCCTTCATGACTGAGTTCTATAAATTGAAAACGGTCATGGGGACGGCCAAAGACAAGATCGGCGGTGAGCTTGCCCGAGTATTGACGCCCAGTATCGAGAAACTCACCAGCCTGATACTGAAACATTGGCCAACCATTGAAAAGATCATTATATCGGTAGTGAAAGCTATCCTAGACCTGTCTGAAATGCTCGGTCAATTGGTCTATCGCGGAGCGAAAGGTATCCAAGACCTGATCGGCTGGTGGAAGAAATTAGACGAAGGCAGTAAAGACCTGATTAAAACGTTTGGTGCCATGCTTGCTGCATGGTGGGCGCTGAATGCCGGATTCCTCGCTTCTCCTATCGGCATCATCATGGCACTGGCGGCAGCGCTGTTTCTGTTATATGACGACTACCAGACATGGAAAGAAGGCGGTGAGTCGCTGATTGATTGGAGCAAATGGGAGCCGGCGATCAACTATGCGCTCAATGCACTGGGTGAACTAAAAGATATGTTTTCGGGTTTATGGGGGTCAGTTAAGGAACTGGGTAAGTCGTTTTCGGGTCTGTGGAAGTCACTGTCCCCGCTAATCGCTGAGTTTGGAAAGCTGATTGGCATAGACTTTAGCCGGTTCTCGGGTAAGGCTTTATTTGATAGCCTGATTAAGTCGATTAAGGACAGCATTACCTTTTTGACTTATCTGGTTGATGCCCTGAGACAGGTCATTGACGGTGACTTTAGTGGGGCGCTCTCCTCGCTTAAAAAAGCAGGGGGCGTCGTTTTAGATAGTGCGAAAAGCGGCATGGGTTTCGGGTTATATAATTGGGCAAACGACAAGGTAAATAAGTACCTGTTCCCTGAATGGTTAGGGGGTGCGCCATCCAAAGACAATAACCAGACAAGCGGCAATACTCGTGGGGAACGCAACAATAACCCTCTAAATATGGAATTTGCCGAACAAAAAGGGGCAACAGTAGAAGACCATCCTGAACAACGTTTCGCTAAATTCGGCACGGCTTATGAGGGGTTAGAACGCACCGCTTGGCAGTTGCGCCGCTATTTTAATGGGCTAACTGATAAAGTTCAGCGCCAATCCGTCGATTTAATTGTCAGTAAATGGGCACCTCCCGGTAAGAAAGATAATAACCGCACCGAAGAGTACATTCAAAGAGTAGCGAAGCGACTGGGTGTAGGCAGGCATGACCGTTTAGACTTAAATGACGATAATGTTATGTATGCGCTGATGAACGCTATGAGTCAAAATGAGATAGGAAAGCCGCTTCCTTACTCCAAGAACTTGATCATGGCTGCAATTGCGGGTGCACCCGCCCCGACAAAAGCATTGGCTAAAAACAGCAATTTCAACTTTGACCCACGGATGTTTGATAACGCGACAGCGAATATCAACAACATGCTGAGTCACACGGGTTACACGCCTAAGCGGTTGGAGTTATTAGCCAATAACCAACCCAATCAAACGACGATTGCACCAAATTATATCATCAGTGTGAATGGTGTTGATTCCCCGCACGAGGCTGCAGTACTAACAGGTGAATCCGTACAACGCGCCAACGCAATATTAGTGCGCAGTCTACAAACGAAGGTGAGCTAATGGATATTTTATCGACGTTATTTTCTCAGAATACGAGAAAGATTGAGATGATAGTACCAAGCGTGGTGATCTCTGAGAAGCACATGGACTCGACAGAGATTACCGAGCATCCGGTACAGTACGGTGCCTCAATTAGCGACCACGCCTATGACAAACCGTCAGAAGTGACAATGGAAATTGGCTTTGCGGGTGGTGGCTCGCTGATTGATGGCTTTGATACTTCGAAAATTAAGCTGTTTGATCTCGATACGGGGGCAACGTTAGGCAAAAGCCCCAAAGAGGTTTATGAGCAACTGCTTAAACTGAAAGCCTCCAAAGAGCCGTTCGATGTGATCACGGGGAAACGCCGATATAGAAACATGCTGATCCGTGCAATTGAAGTGACGACCGATAAAACGTCTGAAAACGTGCTTATGGTCACTTTGACATTACGCGAAGTGATTATTGTAGAACTTGCAACGGTCAAGGGTGTGAAAGTTCCACCAGAGAGAATGAAATACCCCTTAGATACCTCTCCTACCATTGATAAAGGTACTAAAACACCGATTGTCCCCAAGGAAAACAAAAGCCTAATGATACATGCTAAAGAGATTAGTAAGAAACTGTTGGAGCGTTTTAAATGAACATTGTCGAGGTTCCGTTACAGGCGGGAAACCAACAATTTGATATTCAACTAGGCGGCATTAACTACCGGATGCAGCTACAGTGGCGAGATTGCGCGGGGTGGATTTTAGATATCATGCAGACCAATAGTGAACCTATTGTGACAGGCATCCCATTAGTTTTCGGCGTGGATATTTTGGAACAGCATAGCTACTTGGGCTTTAATGGTTCGTTGGTTTTTTATTGCGATGATCTCAAAAATGAGACAAATAGGGAAGAGTTAGGTAGCAGCCAGCGGCTATACTTTGTGCAATAAATCACTTAGTACGTAGGGCTATAAATTGAAAAATATTATCTTTTGCTTGATTTTTTTTGCGATCTCAGGTTGTGCCGTAACTAAAGTACCTGAGAAAAAACCAGAAATTAATAATAATGCGTTAACGGCAATAGTTACAATTTTTACATTCTTTAACGAGGCTAAAAAGCACTATGATTCAGAAGAAAAATCGATACTTGCATGGAGTAAACTTAACAATGCAATGACGACGGAGGACGTTGTAAATATTATTAATGGCAGCAAAGAGCTTTCCGAGAAATCATCTGTCACATTTTATAGCATGTATTATCTGCTTAAGAGAGCTAACATGACTGATGACTGCTTAAAGGATGTGGAATGTATATTGAGGGCGCTTGCATCTAGTGGGGCTGATGTGCTGCAATTTGGTGATCTCGACTTCATGGCGGAGTATAAAGCCGACAATAACACGTTCAAATTTAAGCATTATGACCCTGAAAAAATCAAACCTTTGATGCATGATTTTGCTAGTGATTTAGTGAAGATGCAAGAAGATATGGAAAAGCAGGAAATAGAGGAGAACTCAAAGCTGCCAGATACACAGCCTTTTGAATTTAAGTACACCAATGACAAGTATGTGAACGCCGCTCTTGCATTAATAAACGCTGCTAAATTAGAAAAACATAATATTAGAGATAAGAATGGTAATAAAACTAAGGAATACAGGAAACCCACGATTTATGGGAAACCTTTCTTTGGAGACCTTTATTTATACCCACGTGCGTTACTTAAGCAAGCTAGGTCATGCGAAAAAGCGTCTGCATATGTGAGAGCGAATATAGATAATGCATGTAAAAGTGCAATAGTTGCCGGAGTTAAAGATTGGATAGGTACGGCAAGAGATCCTAACATATCAGACGTTGCTTGGAGGGCGGCTGCTAATAATGCCATTATAGGGGATAGTATAATGTTCTCTCACTGGGCAGGTATGGCTAGGGTTCATCAAAAAAGCCTAAATGAAACAGGTCGTATCAGCTTTTAAGTTAATGAAAGAAGCCCCATCACGGGGCTTTTTCTTTTATACGAGGTCAACATGTCAAAACAATGGCTTCGCGAGTGCAGCCTGATTGTTGCTGATGAGCAAGGTGAAGGTATTGATCTTTCCGAGCTGAAAATCAAATTCAATATTACCCGCCCCAGCTTCAAGTTTCCCGCGACGGGCATTTTCAAAATCTATAACCTGAACGATGAGACACGGGAGAAAGTCCGCAAGAACGAATATAAGATTATTAAATTCTCAGCAGGCTATCGCGGAAACTCAGGACAGATATTTTTCGGTCAAATCCAGTACACCTATACAGGGCGAGACAGCCCGACTGATACCTATGTCGTCATACAGGCACAAGACGGCGACCAGCCCTATAACGACGCAGTAGTCAATATCACGATATCATCCGGGTACACGCAGGAAGATGTGGACAGGCTACTGATGCGGGATATTGAGAAATACGGGATTCACGCCGGATTACGGCCAGAGTTCCAAAAGACCGTCGCCCCACGAGGCAAAGTCTTCTTCGGAATGCATAGAGACGAGTTATCTAATCTGGCTAAACAGAACGGCGCTGATTGGCGCTATGAAGACGGGCAATGTCACATTATCCCCAAGCGCACCTACCTCACCGAGGCGGTGGTACTGACCTATAAAACCGGGTTAATTGGGATGCCAGAGCAGACCATCGGCGGCGGGATCAATGTTAAATGTCTCATCAATCCTAAAATCAGACCGGGAACCTTAATCCGTCTGGATAACAAGTCGATTAATATGGCGGGGAAATCTACGGGGGTTATCGCCTCTGGCAACAGTGATAAAGAGATGCCTGCGCCCATTGACGCCGACGGCGACTATGTGGTTATCAACGTCAACTATTTCGGTGATACCCGTGAAAACACGTGGTACATGGAATTGATCTGTGTGGCCAAGAGCGACCAGACATTACTGAACCAATCAGCACTACAGGCAGATGTGAGGCAACAATGATCACTCACCATGAACGAGTTAACCAGCCCGAAACGCCGTTTCTGGTCATGCAGGCGGCGATCAGTTCCGGGCTATACGTGGCCTTACCTTGTATTATTCAGTCATTTAATGCCGATGCGGTGACAGTGACTGCACAACCGGCGATACGCTGGAAAGTCACGAACAGCGACGGACTCACGGAATCGGTCGCGCTCCCCTTGCTGGTGGACGTGCCTGTCATTTTCCCGCGCGGGGGTGGCGTAACGCTGACATTTCCTGTTAAAGCCGGTGATGAATGTCTGGTGATTTTCGCTGACCGTTGCATTGATTACTGGTGGCAGAACGGCGGCGTTCAGGAACCTGTAGACCCGCGCCAGCATAATTTATCAGATGGGTTTGCGATTGTGGGGCCTCAGTCACAGGCAAAGAAAATCAGCGGTATCAGTACCAGCGCCGCCCAACTGCGCACAGACGACGGCGCAGCGTACATCGAACTGTCTCCGAGCAGTCATAACATCACGGTCAAAACTCCCGGCAAGCTGACCGCAACGGCGGATAGCGGAACTGAAATCACTTCACCCGAGATTGTGCTCAATGGCAATGTGACCATCAACGGCAACTTGTCACAGGGTATGGGTGCCAGTGGTGGCATGGCGACAATGAACGGCCCCATTAATGTGAAAAATGATGTGATAGCGGGTGGCGTTAGCCAGATGAAACACAAGCATGGCGGCGTTGAAACAGGCGGCGGAATTACCGGAGAGCCACAATAATGCGATACCGACGAGAGGACAACAACGGCGATTACAGTTTCGGGCAGGGTGATAGTACCTTTCTGACCAACTCACCCGAAGCAGTCGCACAGGCCGTTAAAACGCGGCTCAACTTATGGCGGGGGGATTGGTTTCTGGATACGGCAGAGGGGACGCCCTATCGAGAGGTAGTATTAGATAAAAGCTATGCCAGTGCAATGGCACTTCGCGAGCGCATTCTCGGTACTGAGGGGGTGACTGAAATTATCTCACTCAATGCTAAACGTGATCCCGACACCCGAAAGATCACTATCACCGCCACTATTAACACCCGCTACGGCAAAACCACAGTAACCAGCGAACGGTAAATTATGCTTAATCTAGACACCTTAGGGCTTGCGGCCAAAATCACCGCGAGCGGCATCACTGCGCCTGATTACCCGACAATACTGGAACGGCTCACCGGGTATTTTCGTCAGATTTACGGCGAAGATGCTTATCTGGAGCCGGACAGTAAAGACGGTCAGATGATCGCTATTTATGCACTGGCACTTCATGACGCCAATAACATAGTCATTGAGTCCTATAATACCTACAGCCCGCGTACATCCAGCGGGGCTGCACTCTCTAATAACGTCGCCATTAACGGATTGTCACGCCATGCAGCCACCCGCTCGACGGCCGATGTCACCCTAGTGGGTCAGGTCGGCACGGTGGTTAAAAACGGTCTCGTGCGTGACCGGAACAACCATCCGTGGACGTTGCCCGATACCGTTACGATAGGTACGCAGGGTACAGTAACCGTCACGGCGACCTGTCAAAAACTGGGGGCGATCACCGCCGCACCGGGCGACATTTATATCATCGGCACCCCGACACGGGGCTGGCAGAGTGTCACTAATTCGCATAGCGCCACGGCGGGCGCACCCATTGAACCGGACGGCGCATTACGCATACGCCAACATAAATCGGTCGCACTGCCATCACGAACGGTACTTGATGGCATGCACGGCGCAATCAGTTTGATACCGGGCGTTGTTCGTTTACGCGGGTTTGAGAATGATACCCATAAAACTGACATCAACGGTATTCCGCCGCACTCGGTTGCCATGATCGTCGATGGCGGGGACGCGACTGAAATCGCTAAAACTATTGCCCTGAAAAAAACGCCCGGCTCAGGGACGTTTGGCGACACAACGATTAATGTTCGCAATCATTATGGATTGTCAACGCCAGTCCGGTTCTCGCGCCCCGTTGACGTGTCAGTTTATGTCGAATTGAACATCACGGCGTTTGAGGGCTACACCACGCTGGTGGGGGACAGGATCAAAGCGGCGATAGCTCAGTACATTAACACTATTGTTATTGGCGATAACGTTTATCTGGCACGGCTCTATTCCCCTGCCAACTTGCCCGGCGATGAGGAAGGGAAGACCTACGACATTAACACATTGAGAATTGGCCGATCAGTACATGCACTGGCGGAGTCCAATTTAAAAATCGCCTTTAACGAGGCACCCGTTTGTAACATTGACAACATTAATGTGGTGGTGACATGAGGCGGGACTATCTGAAACTCATTACCGCCCAGCATCGCCCAGCACCTAAATTTGTTAACCACATTGACCTCATCACCCGCACGCTCTCAGACATCGCCACAGTTGCCCAGACCCTGAATACTGAATTTTCCATCGACCACGGGGTCGGTGTGCAATTGGATGCCGTCGGGGAATGGATTGGGCTGTCGCGCTACGTGCGGGTACCTATTGTTGGCGTGTATTTCTCGCTGGACATGGAAGAAATCGGTTTCGATCGGGGGAGTTGGCGGCGTCGCTTTGACAGTGACACCGGATTTACGGAACTGGACGACGAAACCTATCGCACGTTGCTGAGGGTAAAAATTCAGGCTAACCACTGGGATGGAACCAGCGAAATGCTGGAGGCCATTTATCAGCAAATCTTGCCGGACAGTAATACCAAAATATTGTTTATCGATAATCAGGACATGACGATGGATGTATTTTTAACCGGGGGTGTCGTTCCTGAGGTGATTAAGGCCGTGATCAGGCAAGGCTATCTGAACGTCAAACCTGAGGCGGTTCGGGTTAACAACTATATCAATTCTGCCCGCAATGGGCTGTTTGGCTTTGATATCAATAATGAATTTGTCGCCGGTTTTGGTACAGGCGGCTGGGCTGTAAAACTGTGAGGATATTATGGCAAAAAATGAATTTCTCCCGTTCGGCATCGCAGACGGGGCGAATGTAGTACCAAACGAGGAGTACGGCAAACTGGCCGCACGGACTAACGGGTTTAGTTCAGGGGTGGCTAAGTCGCAGGAATTGAATAAGGTTTGGCGGCAGGCATCAGTGATTGCGAGTGTCGTTGCTCAGTTTATCGCGGAAACCAACAATCAAGACGTGCTTGATGATGGTAACACGGCAGCGTTGCGAGCCGGGCTGCTAAATGCATTGAGGGCAACGGTAGGCGCTAATATCCCTGTAGCATCTCAGACTACGGCAGGTATTGCCAAACTGAGCAATGCCACTAACAGTAACAGTGAGATGGATGCTGCGACACCAAGAGCAGTGAAGGCAACATATGATCTGGCTAATACCGCAAATCAGAATGCCGGAAACGCTATCACCAATGCGGCCAATGCGAATACCAATGCTAATTCTCGTCTGGAGAAAAACCAGAACGGCGCAGACATTCCGAACAAGCCGAAATTTGTAGAAAACCTCGGTTTAACGGGAACGGTAGATTTAGCGGAAAATGCCTATCCGAAAACAGGCGGACAAATTACAGGGAAGGTTTATGCTGACAACGATATTGAAGCCAAAGGGTGGGTTGGGGCTACCACACTGCACGATCGCCATAAAGATGGGCGATGGTCGCGGGCGTACAGCGAGGCGTTCCCGCCGACAGCGGCAGTGGTTGGCGCCTATTCGATTAAAGAAGCGAATGACCGTTATGCGCTGAAAAAATCCAATGAGTCAATTACATGCGGTGAATTGATTGTGAAATCATCGCATGACTATTCACCAGTAAAATGGGTCAGAACAGATGGCTCATTCATTCTGCTGACGCCAAATCCACCAAATAGTGAAAGCCCTTTCACTATTTATGAAAGGACGGCGGATAATAAAACGATCCGGTCTTTTGATGCCCCAAAAAAATCGGGGGAAATGGCGACCGTTCAACAGTTGCTGGGTATCGGTCAGAACTGGACCGATGTGACATCAATCCGCGAAAATAGGTCGTCTTATAAAAACTCGACGGATAAACCTATCGTTGTTTACATTGAGTCAAACGGAACGGGGACATCACAGGCGTTCAGTATTGATATCACTGTTAGTGGGTTCCGTGTGGCGTATCGCTGGACTTCTACCGATGAGGTGATTTCGCTGTCTGCAATAGTTCCACCGGGAGAAACATATCGTGTCCAGGGGGGATGGGGGTCATCGGCAGAATGGGCCGTCATCACTAAATGGATGGAGCTGCGCTAATGAACACAGAAATTATTGACCAAAAGTTTTTCAAAGATGCTGATAATAATGTTTTTTGCATTGATATCATGCCGATGAATAAAGACACGTGGAGATATGAAATCCGGGAGAATTGGAACGCGATCAGTAAAAAAGAGGCTGGTGCCATCCTCAATCCCCCACCCACACCAGAGCAGCTACAGCAGAATGCAGAGCATGAGAAACGATATTTGCTGAGGGCGGCCAAAGAGAAAATTGATATCTGCCAAGATGCAGTCGATTTGAATATCGCCACCGATGCCGAGAAATCCGCACTAACCGAATGGCGTAAATACCGGGTGCTACTCAATCGGGTGGATTGTACTACCGCACCCGATGTCAAATGGCCGGAACAGCCGAAGTGAATACGGGGGCTGCGCGCCCCTATCTTCATTCAATAGTCAATAGGGGAGATTAGCGGGTAGTTGGGTGGATTGGGGAAATTGTGGGCAGATGTTGGGGTCGGTGTGGGCGGATGTTGGAAGGTAGGATACTGACTTTATTATGCTAAGGGACTTATAGTCCCTTCTGTTTTTCTTCACGATATTGCCTTTTTCTTATCTGTAACCTTTTGAATTAATTGGTCTGTAAAAACAGCTTATATAGTGAAAATGTTAACTAAGTGATTGATAAATTGAGATATAACTCATGTTTTAAAATCCCTCGGCTTTATGGCTGTGCGGGTTCAAGTCCCGCTCTGGGCACCAAATATAAGTTTACTAACGTCTACACTAGTAAACTAACTCCTAGAAAGACCTGATAAATCAATCAGGTCTTTTCTTTTTAGGTCTACTTTAGTCCATTGCAATCAATATGCACCACGGGGCATAATCTGGGGCACCTACACTTCTATTTTTAAATATGCCCCTAAAAAATGAAACTAAACGCACGGCAAATCGAAGCAGCAAAACCCAAAGAAAAAACCTACAAACTCGCTGATGGTGGCGGACTCTATCTGGAGATCACATCACGCGGCTCTAAATACTGGCGTATGAAGTATCGCCGCCCTACCGATAAGAAAGAAGACCGACTGGCTTTTGGTGTCTATCCAATGATCTCTTTAGCCGATGCTCGCGCCAAACGAGATGAAGCAAAAAAGCTAATTGCTCAGGGTATTGATCCCAAAGCCGAGAAAAAAGACGCACATGCTGGGACAAAAGGAAAACATACCTTTGAAAAAGTTGCCCGTGACTGGCACGCCAGCAATAAACGTTGGAGTGAAGATCACGGCAACCGCATTCTACGCAGCCTTGAACATTATATATTCCCGCATATTGGCAGGCTTGATATTTCCACTTTACGGACAAGCCAACTTTTAGCGCCGATCAAAACCGTTGATGCTGATGGAAAACATGATATTGCCCAGCGATTACAGCAACGTATCACTTCCATCATGCGTTATGCCGTCCAAAATGATATCCTTGAATTCAACCCAGCTAATGATATGGCTGGCGCACTTTCTACTGTTAAATCTAAACATCACCCCGCCCTGCCCCACGAACGTTTACCTGAATTTTTGAGCCGACTTTCTCGCTATCGTGGACGCCTAATCACCCGTATCGCGGTGGAACTGACTTTATTAACGTTCGTCCGTTCCAGTGAATTGAGATTTGCGCGTTGGGAAGAACTCGACATTGAAAATGCAGTCTGGAAAATCCCGGCTACAAGAAAAACCATTGAAGGCGTTAAGTTTTCCGAACGAGGCATGAAAATGAAGACGGAGCATATTGTGCCGTTGAGTCGCCAGGCTGTCGTTTTGTTCAAATCATTACGCGAGCTGAGCGGTGATTGTGAAGTCATGTTCCCTAACGATCACGATCCACAAAAGGTCATGAGTGAAAGCACGGTTAATAATGCCCTTCGTGGCATGGGATACGACACCAAAACCGATGTTTGCGGGCATGGGTTCCGAACAATGGCACGTGGTGCAATGGGAGAATCAGGATTATGGAACGATGACGCCATCGAACGCCAGTTAAGCCATGTGGAAAGAAAAAACGTCAGAGCCGCCTATATTCACACCTCTAAACATCTGGATGAACGGCGACTGATGGTGCAATGGTGGGCCGATTATCTGGATGCCAACCGCGAAAAACATATCACGCCGTATGATTTTGCTAAGAAACGCCGGAAGTAACATTTATTAATACTTCTAATATACTGAATAAAAGATGATTTTTTAGACTTTGTTGGCACTACCAACAAAGTCTGCTTTTTATACAACCCATAGTTGTATTAATTCATCTTTAATCTGATAATAGATGGATTAATACATTTTAATGATCAAGGTAATGCCGATTCCTATTGTACCTATCAATGAGCAAAAGGAATACGAAGTTATTTCAGAAAAGGTAGCAACGTTGATTGAAAACTAGTGCGAAGACAACGAGGCTACCAGCAACAATTTCTTATCGATCAGAAAAAAAGCCTTTTCAGGCTAATTCTGAGGAGAAGACATGATCGACGAAATCAAAATCAGTTCACCGCTAGCTACCTACCAGATTCCAGCAAGACTCGCTGATCTCCGCCGCATCAATTATATTTTTGGTGCGAACGGTACCGGTAAGACGACCATTAGTCGTGTAATTGCTCAAGCACATGGCCATGAGCATTGCCAACTTCAATGGCAAGGCGGCATAGAGCTTGAGCGGATGGTATATAACAGGGATTTCGTTGATCGAAACTTTAATCAGGACGGTCCTCTACAGGGTGTTTTTACCTTGGGTGAAAATCAGATTGAAGCTGAGCGCGAAATCACTCGTTTAAAGTCTGAAATAGCTAAAGTAAGTGACCGAATATCAAGCCTTAATATCCAATTAGATGGTTCGTATGAACACACCGGTAAAAGAAAAGACCTCGAAGACCTCGAACATGCACTGCGTGAAAAATGCTGGAAGCAGAAACAACTACATGACGCCTATTTTCAACCTGCATTCAGTAAGCTACGAAACAACGCCGAGAATTTTAAAGCAAAGGTGTTAGCTGAGCAGGTATCGAATACGGCTGAATTACTAATGCTGGAAGAGCTGAAACAAAAAGCACAGACTATTTTTTCAGATAGCATTGAACGTACCACACTGCTTGAAAATTTGTTAGCCGATGATCTTGTCATCATTGAGGGAAATCTATTACTGCAAAAAGTGATTGTCGGGAGCCAGGACATTGAAATTGCAGCTCTTATCAACCTTCTGGGTAACAGTGATTGGGTAAAACAAGGTCGTAAGTATCACGAGCAGAACCAAGGGACATGCCCTTTCTGCCAACAGCCAACGGATGATCATTTCTCCAATAATCTCGCGGCATTCTTTAGCGAAGCCTATGATAACGACATACAATCGCTAAAGGAGTTGAAAACGAACTACCATAAGGCAGGCGATCGGTTGACAGCTGCTATACAGCGTAACGTGGAAATTAATAACCCGTTCCTAAACATAGGTCTGTTTAATGCAGAAGCCCAAACGCTTGTTGAACGACTAAAAGTCAATCAATCCAAATTGGTAAACAAACTTGATGAACCAAGCCGAAAAATGGAGCTGGAATCAGTTCAACCCTTGCTCACAACGTTGCAGTCCTTAGTGATAGAAGCCAATGAAGCGACAATCCGTCATAATCAAACTATAGCTAATATTCAAACGGAGAAGCCGACGTTAACTTCTCAAGTCTGGCGTTATGTATTAAATGAATTAACGGACGACTTGCAGCAATATCATCAAGCTAAGGATCGTCTGACAAAAACCATTCAGGGCATGGAGAAAAGCCTGCGGGAAGAGAACATACGGCTTCAAGATCTACAAAATCAAGTAAAAGAGCTGGAAAAACAAACTACATCCATTCAACCAACTATTTCAGCAATCAACGATCTACTACAGAAATTCGGTTTCCATTCCTTTTCTATCGCTGAGGCCGACGAAGGCTGTCACTATCGGATAATTCGTGCAAACGGTGTAGATGCAGGCAGTTCACTGAGTGAAGGCGAAAAAACATTTATCACCTTTTTGTACTTTTACTACCTCATCAAAGGGTCTCAAGCCCCCTCAGGCATTACAACAAATCGAGTAATCGTGTTTGACGATCCCATATCTTCGTTAGACAGCGATATTCTTTATATCGTTAGCAGTCTTATTAAAAATGTGATGGAAGAGACAAAAAGACAGAGTTCTTCGATCAAACAGGTATTTATACTGACTCATAACGTCTATTTTCACAAAGAGATCAGCTTCAATAAGAGCAAACCAACCGGTAGCGTACTCAATGAGGAAAGTTTCTGGATGGTAAAAAAGCTACAGCATGGCTCAGTTGTTGAGCGTTATGAAACTAATCCAATCCGTTCAGCCTATGAACTTCTATGGGAAAACGTGAAACCAGAAAACATTTCCAGTGTTAGCCTGCAAAATACATTACGCCGTATATTGGAAAACTACTTCACCATGTGGGGTGGAATGAGTAAAGATGAAATCTGTACACTCTTCGAAGGGCGTGACAAGTTGCTTTGCCAATCTCTATTTTCTTGGGTCAACGATGGCTCTCACTCAATTCATGACGACCTGTATATCAACCATGGTGAGCGAACCAATGAAGCATATCTTCGTGTATTTCAAAGCATCTTCGATAAAGCAGGTCAAATCGGTCACTACAACATGATGACAGGAGCTACCATCGAAGAGCTGCATGATCACTCTGGTGCTGAAGATACGGTTGTAGGGTCTGAATTGGGAGCAACATGATGTACTTACCTCCGCTAATTTCATAACACTTGTACATCCAATTAATCGAATCTTAATAATAAGTAGAGTATGGTTCATGATAATGAACCCGCAAATGCGAGAAGATATGCTTTGAACACAAGTTTCTCCGTCAAATAAACATTAGAGTTAACAACATAAAAGGATCTGTTGCAAATGCCTCCCACTACTCAACTTGTACTCTCTGGAACTGTTCATCCTTCGAAGATACCCCTTGCGAATATTGGTGATGTAGCAATTCATCCGGGGCTGGTAGAACGCCATTTATTGATGCAACTATATTTGATGGCATGTCATGGCGAAATTTGGATCTGAATGGATTTGGCTTTAGCAAAAACAGTAGGAATTTTGATCGCCCGCAAAATATAGGGCCTATCATGCGTAAAATCCAAATAAAAATAATTAGTTGCAAAGGCTCATTAGTTTATTACGACCATCCCATCGGAAGTAAAAAGCGGAAATATATCTATCAGGGTATGACATTTCCTTCATTTACATAACGTAAATTCTGCTCCTCGCCGACTTTCAGCTTTAGCCGTACCTTCTCTACAGAATACTGCCAGATAGAGTAATGGATAAATCCGCCATAGTATAATAAGCATCATATGGTGATATTTTATATTCTGATCTTGTCAATAATTTATTTTACCTTTCTTTTGATTGAAATTTACGCAAAAGATGTTTTTTTAAACTTTGTTGCCCAAGACAACAAAGACTATTTGTTATACAAAAAATAAATAATTAAAGCTCCACGCTCTGCATAAATAATATATTCCCTTATTTTTCAATTCATTAATAAAAAGCATTCATTATACATATGATTGCTTTTTAATCTTCTGTGCCCGTGGCACGCAGGACTGTTTTTCATACAGTCAATACCGCCGCATTTAATTTTACGAATTGCATAAAGAGTTTACGCTTTCAATTAAACGGAATTTTTAAATAATCCTCTGTCATCAAATAACGTCTACCAAGGCATTTCAAGGACTCGATAACAGGGGGTATACATGCCAACAATGACAACATCTAAAGAAAGTCTTATTCGCCTGCCAGAAGTTCAGCGCAGAACGGGCTACAGCAAGGCATGGATCTACAGGCTGATTAAAGAAGATAAGTTCCCGAAACAAGTCAAAATCGGCTCTCGTTCAGTTGCTTTTGTTGAATCAGAAATTGATGGCTGGGTAGATCAGCGGATTGCTGAGTCTCGTACCTGATAACGTACTGACCTGAGTTTTGGTGCATTAATTCACAGTGCAGGCAATCCACCCATTAAGAGATATATAAATCTTGCAATTGTTATTTAAACGAAAAAAGGATAGCGACATGGGAGCTATCCTCCTGATGAACTATCGGTTGGTTCAACCTTTGGGTTCAATGCTGCGTGATTGGAGTTCTTTACGGAGTATGCGCTTGATCCATGTAGCAAGAGAAGCATCACCATCGGCTTTTGCTTGCTCTTCAAGTTGTTGTCTGAATTCTTCCGTCAATCTCATTTGGTATTGGGGAGATCGTTTTTCTTTTTGTGTTGACATGGTAATTATCCAAAGTTATTTTAAATTACATGGTAATGACCATTTTAATTCTGATTATCAAATAAAACAACGCCCCGTAGTGCTCGCAACACTTACAGGGCGTCTGACCAATAACCGTTATTAGGAGTAACGATAATGGCTGATACACAGCATAACCAAACTCGCCTTAAATTTACATCTTTGGATAAAACAGGCGAACAAAAACCGCTCGAATTTATCCAAACCGTGAAGCAATCCGCTATGTACTATTGGGAAAATTTGTTGCCTGCTTGTGGCATTGAGATCCCAGCAAAGGGTAAACATAGCGCTTGCCCTGTCTGCGGCGGCACCGATCGTTTTCACTTTATTGATGACCACCATCACGGCAACTGGCACTGTCGCCAGTGTGATCTTCCGAACTACGGAGATGGATTGGATTTAGTAGCGAAAACCAACCGTATCTCAGTTCTTGAGGCTGCTAAGATTGTTGCTAACGTACTGGCATTACCTTTGCCAGAATCCAAACCAGCCAAAGAAATCACTTATCCAGTACAGCCGATTGCCGACAGAGTCGCGGCACTGATGGCTCAAACTATTGCTGGGCCATCTCCCTATCTGGCGACAAAGGGACTACAACACCATAATCAGCGTTTACTGGAAGATGGTTCCCTATTATTGGCACTGACAGCGTTAGATAAAAAGGTCACTGGTGCACAGATCATTAAACCTGACGGTGAGAAAAAATTACTGTCTGGCAGCCGGAAGAAAGGCGCGTTTATTACTGTATCAGAACTGGAAAAAAATCCCGACACGGTAATCATTACCGAGGGTTATGCCACGGCACTGACGGTTAGCCAACTCTATAAAGGCACTGTTCTGGCGGCGCTGGATGCTGGCAATTTGCTCTATGTCGCTAAAGCCATTAGGGAACGTTGGCCGGGCACGAAAATTATTCTGGCAGCAGATAATGACTGGCATCATCCCGACGAACTGGATAAGAACGGCAGACCAAAGGTAAATATCGGCAAGATTTCAGCAGAAAAAGCAGCCCTTGCAGTGAATGGTTGGGTTACGTTGCCACCAACGGAATACAAAGCTGATTGGGATGATTATCGTCAGCAACATGGTATTGAGGCCGCAAAGCAAGCATTCAGTAATGGGTTATATCAGGCGGCAGGGAATGTAGCAGTGCCAAACTCTGTAACCACTCATTCAGATGAATACCAAGAGAAAGAATACGATCCGCTAAAACCTCATATCGATATCCGCAAGAATGGAATTTACTGGGTTGAACCGAAAGAACAAGGTGGCGAAATCGTCGAAGTTGAAAAATGGCTGAGCGATTACATGGAAATCGTTGGCATTGGCAATGATGGCAGCGAAGGTTATCTCATTATTAAGCTACGTCAGGAAGGCACAGGAAAATGTATTGTTGAGGCACTTCCCCGCCGTGAAATCGGGATGCCGGTTGGTTGGGCTAGATTACGTTCACGAGGAATGAACATCACCGTAAAAAACAGTCTGTTGCCTGTTTTGGCTGAACATCTGCAACGCAGCGGCGATCGCCGTGAATGGGTTGTGACACAAAAAGCAGGCTGGCATTGTGGGGCTTATGTGATGCCGGACGGTGAGATTATCGGTCAGCCCTATATGCCTGTCGCGTTCAGTGGCGGCACATCTGCCATTGCCGGTTATGTGGTCAGGGGAAGCGCCGAACAGTGGAAAACACACGTTGCATCATTACTGCAAGGCAACCGCTCAATGATGCTGGGCGTACTGGTGGGATTGTCTGCCCCACTTAATTCACTGACAGGCGGGAGCTGCTTCGGTGTGCATTTATTCGCCCAATCCTCCGCAGGGAAAACCACCACCGTTGAGGCGGCCAGCAGCTTATACGGTGATCCCGAAGAATTGAAGTTATCATGGCATGGTACTAACCACGGTTTAAACAACGAAGCCGCCGCCCGTAATGATGGTTTCATGCCCATTGACGAAATCGGGCAAAGTTCGAACCCGAAAGAAGTCGCTAACAGTGCCTACAGTTTGTTTAACGGTGTCGGTAAAATTCAGGGAAAACGGGAAGGTGGAAACCGTGCAGTGATCCGCTGGAAGATTGCTGCCCTTTCGACAGGCGAAGAAGATTTAGAAACGTTTCTGATAAAAGGCGGGATCACCCCAAAAGCCGGGCAGCTTGTCAGGCTGCTCAGTGTGCCCTTTATTGATACGGAATGTTTCAATGGCTATGAAGACGGCGATTTCCACGCAAGAGCCATCAAACGTGAATCCAAACGCTATTGTGGTGCAGTGGGTCGGGCATGGATTCAGTGGTTGTCTGAGAATCAGGAGCAAGCAATCGACATGACCGCTCGTAAAGAAAAAGAATGGCTTGATGGCCTGCCAGAAGAAGCCTCAGCCCAAGTCAAGCGCGTTGCCGTTCGTTTCGCGTTACTGGATGCCGTTGGAGAGCTGGCAACCCATATCACTGGCTGGAGTAAAGAAGCGAGTCACGCCGCGATAAAACAAAGTTTCGATGACTGGTTAGCCGATTTTGGTATCGGAAATCGGGAAAAATATCAGGTAATAGCGCGAACTCGTGACTTTATCCAGAAATACGGGCTGTCACGCTTCCAGCCTTATACCTACGGCAGGCCAAACGGTGATATTGATACCTCACACGCCATGAGAATTAGCGATCTTGCCGGATATCTGGTGCATAACCGCCGTCATGATGGACAGGCGGAATATCACATTATTCCCAGTGTATTTGAAGCAGAGATATTGCAGGGATTACAGAAGAAATCCGGCTTTGAAGCCTTAGAAGAGGCCGGAATGTTGGTTAAAGCGGAGAAAGACCGTTTTATCAGCAAAACCATTTCGGTGAATGGTACTCAGGGGCGGTTTGTGGTGCTGATTTTCAGGGACGAAGATTAACCTCACGTAGGAGAAAAAAACGTTGGGATAACGGGATATTGGGATAAGAGAGATTTATTTTAATAAATATCAGTTAGTTACATTTATTTAAAATATACCGTGTTATCCCGCTCTATCCCGTAACGTAGAGTGATTACAAATAAAGCGATATTGTGACAGTGGAGGTTATCCCGGAAAATATTTTTCTCTGGTAGGTTGTAATTAATTGAATTTAAATGATTTTAAAATGGTAACGCCATGTCGCGGGATAGACTGGGATAATATGGGATAGAGTAACGCAATGAAATATATAATAAATATGTCATTTACCCCGTTATCCCGTGAAAATCTGTGCAGTTATATAAAGATAATCGATAATAACGGTTATGTTTTTTCAGCTCTCCGAGTTACCGGGTTAATGTATTAGCCCGGTAGCTCGGAGAAGACAAGCGCAGCGCGTCAGTGTGGTTCTATTAAGCGAGAAACTCTTTCTGACTGGAAATCAGTTTAGCGCCACACTCTGTGTGCATTCCCTCTACTGCAATAGCTTTCCCATTATTCTTTAAATTCTCACTGCCTTCGACAATAGGAAAAACTCCCTCGCATTTAGGACATTCGACTAAATCCGTTTCTCCGGCAACGGGAATACCTTTGTAAGTATAACCACCCACAGCAGTAATTACTTTACCACCGTGATCGGTTGTGTCGTTTAATAAAATAACGGCTTTGTTTGCCATATTTTAACCTTATACCTGAAACATTCGGTTATCAATGATTGATATCAGCCACCAGATCAGTAACTCTAAATAAATCATAGGAGGTTCTGATCTTGAGGTGGTTTTAATAAATATTTATAACTATTCCCATTGTGATGTATTATTTATTTTCCAATAATCAATGGAATCCCTATCCGAATCAACCTTACCATCTGGATATTCAACTCTGGACGGTTCGTCACCAGCAGGAATAATGATCTTGGGCATTTTAGTTTCATCTAAAATAGGTTTATAAGTGATTTTCCACTCGCTTCCATCTATGAGCCTTAACCCAAAATATGTTAACCCACCAGATTTACCATACAAACCTATTTGGTTAGGAATATCGTAATCTTTTCTTAAAAAAGGGTAAATGGTTGGTCGATAATCAATCGTATTTAGCATTTCCTTCATACTTTCAGGTTTTTTTGCTCCATTAATAAACACCTTTATACCAGTTCCAGTGTAGGGAATAGCTTTTTTCATTATATGTTCAACATTTATATACGAAAGAGATATTGTAATAGTATCGATTCTCCATTGACACCATCCACCTCCATATGAAGGTATTTTCTCCTTAAAGTAACCTGTCTTTGGATCAACTAAGATATTAAATTTGTTCCAATGATGATTAGGTTCATGATAAAGAGTACCACCCGCGGTATGATGAGCAGAAAGACATTTAACTGAGGTATAACCTCCTCTTAAGCTCGGTTTGGTATTTGGTGGAGCAATGCCTTCAACCGTTATCCATTTATTTTCCCGGGGTGGAAAGAATGGGTTAGCATTATTTCTATAAGAATGCCAAGATTCAGAGATCATACTCGATAAAAAGTCACACCCTGTCAAACATAGAGTTAGCGGTAATAATGTTAGTGGCATAAATTTTATTGCCATTTCTATGAGCCCTCATCATTTTTTATCGTTTTTCAAAATAACGTTGCAAGGCTACTAAGCCTATTTTATCATTTCGAGTAACTTCTAGCGTACTTGCTAGCTGATTATCTATCTCCATTAAAAAATAGTGTTTTCTAATCTTTTTTCTATCCAACATTGCCCGAATGGAGGTTGGTTCACTTTCTAAAAATGATAAATCTTCATGAGGCCTTTGAGTTTTTTTATCTAGGGGAAGGGAACATAATTCCCTTAATCTTTGATCAATATACTTTGAGTATAAGGTACTACTATGATCTAGAGCTCCTAATCCTCCTTTATCAATAGAGTTTTCATTATTATATGGGTATAAAGAACTTATTTCTTGCTGCCTAAACTGATCTGTCTTCGACTGTGCTTGTTGCTCGATAAATTCGACAGTGTCTTTTTGAGTTTTTTCATTTAGTGATGGTAGTAAGTACAGTTTAGGTTTTGATTCTAAATAAGACGAAACATAAAAATAAACTAACTTGCCATGGTGTAAAAAAGGATCATCATTTTTGCTAAATAATTTAAAACCTTTTGCAACAAGTCTTCCTGCCAAAATCGATGGATACCATTTTGAGGCTTCTTCCGCAATAGGGCTATCGAATAATTCAATTAAGATGCCAGAAGGAGTAGCGCCTATTTGAAATGCAATATTATCCATATCCTTGTTGAAGGGTACAGAAGGAACAGTATCATTTTCATTGACATGGCGGTAGTGAGTAATATCAGCAAGCTCTTGAACCGCCATTTGGGTGAATGTACGTGGCATACCGTAAGTATAAAGGCAAGGATTATGTGCTTTTAGTTGTGCGCTATGAATTAAAGCAAGCGCACCACCTAAACTATGGCCACAGACAAATAATTTTCTTCCCTTCACTAATTTAATAATATGATCAAATATACCTATTGTCTTATCAAGCTGTAGAACCTTTGATTGATTTATAAGATGAAAACCTTCCCAAAAACCTTTATGTATTTTCCCATTTTCGATAAAACCACTACATATTCCTTTGGGAGTACAGCCTAGCTCTAGTGGCTGGAATGTTAAATCTGTTATAGCATCTGTTCCACTTTCAGTACCACGCCATCCAATGATAATTTCTTTCTTATTTACCACATAAAAAAGTTGAGTATCTCCTTTAGGAATTGTTTGTTTTTTTGAATCAACGAATACTATTTCTGTATAACGTTCGCTAAATGGGACATCATAAACAATAGGGGAAAAAGACTGGTCGTTGATCCGATAAGGTGAGCGTGACAAATCAAGTAGCTGTTTACTAAAAAAGTGAGTTACTGAACCGAGATAGCTTTCATCATCGTTAGAATAGGTTAATATGCTCATGAGTGAGAGATTATAGGCATTAACCAGTGAATAATCTTTTTGATGATGCAACAACAAAGACCATGCCCTAAATGGACACACTTCAATAACATAGCGATATTCACCGACATATGATGGATAAACTTCAAGACCTCGTGGTTCACTATCAGGAAAATGGTAACTTGGAAGAGGCTTTTCTCCTTTCCATTTTTCAATAACTGGAAATTTATCAACTAATTCTCCAATTTTTGCATAACGATATTGGCGACCTGATTCCTGACTCTCTTTAAAAACGAGGGAAATAGCTTTCATGGCTTCAGGAGAGCGCGTGTATTCACTGTTACGCTTCAGTCTGAGTGGGCGTTTTTCCATTTCATCGGCAAGTTCTTGCCCACTAAGAAATAAACGTAAAGGAGAAGCCAATAATTGTTCTTCCCGGATCATACCATTTCCGTCTGTTGTTCCTTTACGCGTGATTTTTCTATTTTTTAATGTATAGGGCATATTGGCTATGGGTTTATTATGTTCATCGACAAGCTGAATTTCTATTTTGTTCTTTAACATAGCCTGACAATCATGACAATAAATCGAATTTTCATTACTCATCAATCTTTCTCCTGTTCTTTTTCTTGTACCATCGCCAACAGATAATCCTGACCAGAGATTTTCTCAACGTATTGGCCCGCTTCAATTCTTTGCTGCAACCACTGTTCTATTCGTAGTTCCAGACTACCCACAGGTTGATCCAGTTGTTTCGCCATCTCACCGTGGTTTTCCCATAAATCATCATAAAGTGAACTGCTTAACACTTTCAGGCCGTAAGAGGATCGCAGCCAGACTGTCAGCAGGTGTTCTCCCAGAGTAAACGGGATTTTACTGTTACCTTCACCACAGGCTTCGGGACGGCAAAACCACATCGGCTGTGGTGTGTCGATCATCAGTTCTGTCACCGGTGATAACATCAGAGACCAGTCGCTGACCGTGAAAGCGGGCACCATCGCACCGAAAACGCGGGCGTCCATGATGCGAAACAGCACCTGTTCGCCATTCATCATCACTAACTGGCGGTGTTGCCAGTGAACAAGCTGCTTCTGCCACGACATAGTGCTGCGGTACGCCCAGCCCCAACTGTTATCACTGAGTGCGTGACTATCCAGCATCTCTCCTATCTGGAATAACTGGCTGAACTTGGCTTGTACCAGCCACGGGCTTTGTTTCAGCATCTTTTGCATCGGCGTACCACTGTATAGCGGAAACGCTGCCTCCACCCAGTCATTCAGGTAAAAATGTTCCACCGGATTGGGTGTTGCCAGCGAATTGAGGATAAAGAATACCGGAGCATCATTGGGCTTATTCAGCCATGCCTGCCAGCTTGTTGTAGTTTCTGTCATCGTTTCTTCCGTCATTATGATTATTCCTTTTTGGCGGGCTTAATCACTGGGCTGGCATCTTGCTGAGCCAGTAACGGGCAGTATGGGTGAGCCGGAAATTCCACCATTGGCAATGACTCCACGCCTTCCGGTAATTGCAGCGAAACCCCGCGCCCACTGCCGCCTGAACCCTGCCCGACATTAATCGGTGAGCAGAGAATGCCGCCCGGTGTGACTTTGAGAAAACTACCGCCCACTTTCAGCGTGATTTCTGCGGCGGCTTCCAGCACCACTTTACCGCCGCTTTTCAGGTGGATTTCCTGCCCGCTGTCAATGACGGTCGCATCCCCGGTCTGGGTATGCTGGCTGCCGGCAATCCGGTGGGACACATCGCCTTCGGTGGTAATTTTGCGTGAACCGGCGACCTGATGATGGTCATCGGCGCGGATATCGTGGTAACGGTTGTTATCGATGCGGCTCTTCTGGTCATGCTTGATATGCCAGTAGGCATCATTTTCGATATGTGCAGTCAGGTCTTTCTGGCCGTGGAGATAGATTTCTTCGCTGTCTTTCGCATCCTCAAAGCGCAGTTCGTTAAATCCTTTGCCTTTGTGGGTCTTGGTCTTAAAGGTAGTACGGGTTTTTTGGGCCGGTAAATCCAGTGGCGGGCGGTTCAGGCCGTTGTAAACACAGCCGGTGACGATGGGGCGGTCGATATCGCCGTTCAGGTAAGAGATAATCACTTCCTGCCCGATACGCGGTATCGCCATAAAACCAAAACCATTACCGTTCCAGCCCTGAGCCACGCGGACCCAGCACGAGGCACCATCATCGGGTTGGTCATAGCGGTCCCAGTGGAAATGCACTTTAATCGCACCGTCTTTATTGACGAAGATTTCTTCCCCTTTCGGGCCGACCACGGTGGCAGTTTCATCGCCATCTGCCAGCGGTTTGTAGTGGAAAGGCGGACGATAATCATCCAGACCGGAAATAAAACTGAACTGGTTGGAAAGTGTGGTGCCTTCACCGGCATCATTTCCCAATGCCTGCGGGCAGCGCCCGTGATGGCTGATACCGACCACCTGCCAGCGAACATTAAGCAGTTTATGGGGATGATTTTTTATCTCGAAGATTTTACCCGGCATCAGTTTGATGCAGTTACTGCTGCCGCTGCCAGTCTGTTTCTGGTTGTCCAGTGCTTCCTGCCGGTATTTTAAAAATGGGATGGCGGCGGCATCTTTCTGGAAGCGTCCGTAACTTTCAAACACGGTGTAAGGGGTCTGGCTGCCGAAGTCGCGAAAGCCTTCGCTGCTGTGCATATGGGAGAGGTGATAGCGCGGGTTTTCCGGGTTGAAATCTTTGTGCAAACTGCGTTGCGGACTCATGCCGACGCCTAACCGTACCTGATAAATCGTATCTACCCCGTGTGCGGTTTCCGGCTGGGGCTGGTATTGCAGCGGCAAGCCAGCGGTCATGCCGAGGTGACTATCGCTGAAAAACAGCGTTTCATCCTCAAACCAGAAACTGATACCTTCTTCCGCCGCCAAGCGGCAGAAAAATGCATAATCGGATTCCCGTTTCTGGGTCACATATTCCCGCTCCTGATGCACATCGTAGAGCTTTGAATCGGCTTTCACCCGATGTTTTTTCAGCAGGCTGTTTAAAATGGCCGGCGCATTTTGCCGGTGATAAATCCGGCTGTCCTGATTGAGCGTCAAACGCCAGCAGGCAGGGCGGACGGTGACGGAATAGATTGTCTTATTACCATCGGTGCCCACCCAGTCCGCATGGGAGATGATGCCGGTGATTTTGCGCTGCTCCGTTTCACCATAAAAAACCTGCAACACCGCTTCCTGCATCAGCAGCGAGGCCAAATCAATTTCCGCCTGTGGTTTAAAGGGGTTCGGGTTGCCCGTTCTGACCAGCGTCAGATTGAGGGTAAAGAGTTCGGATAATCCTTCCTGTAGAGAAAACTCCCCCACAGCAAAAGTGTCTTCCGGCACACCGGCGATGTGGCAAACAAAGCGTAATCCACTTTTCATGTTAATGTTTTCCTTATGGTTGACGTCATGCGTTCCTTAATCGGTTACATGGCCGGGCGTAATCCATCGACATGCCAGAACTGCCATAGCACCTTGTGACTGTCCGGGGTGAAAATTTGCAGCATGACAAACGAAGATTGGGTGATAAAACAAGCCAGTGCCTGATTGATTAACCGGCAGAAGCGATACATTTCTCCCTGATTACGATAACAATCAGGGTTCAACGTCAGTGAGAGTAAATGCCCGCGAATGGGGCACCCCCGCCGCATCCGGTCAGTCAGACGCTCTTCCACCTGTACAATGCCGTCAATGTGTTGGCGGAACTGGCGGCTCAGCGGACGGTTGGTCTCACTATGCGGGTCAAACAACCGGAGAAACTGTTTCAGGCTGTCGGGGGCAAACAGCATCATCGGTGGGCTGGAAAGACAGGAGAGCAGCGGCCAGCCGTTATTTTCCTGTAACAATGGCGGATAATCAGTGGTGACCGGCGTGATATTGTGGACGCTGAGATGAGACGGCGAATTTTCCTGCGTGACCGTAATCGTACCTTGTTTCAGTGTCAGTGCCTGTTCATGGTAGCCAGTGAAATAACACGAAACCTCAATGGCAGGTAAGTTGTTTGCCGGTTTCCCCATCAAATCAAAAAAGTGCAATCGGTGCTGTATTCTGCCCAGAAAATCCTGCTCAGTCTGGAGCTGGTAGTAAAACGTGTCGGGCTGTGCATCGTCATCGAAAAAACGCCCGGCGGGAACAAACTGCTCAATCGGCAGCCAGTGATAAGGCGTGCCACGCTGCTCACTGTCTTCGGGCTGCACCACCACCTGAACTTCCCGCAGCCGGTACAAGCACACCGATCCGCCTAATGGCAGCGGATAGCGGTGATTACCGGCTTCCAACCGGACAGGCGGGCTGGCCTGGTTTTCCAGATGGATCGCCGGCACACAACCCAACAAAAATGCCCCCTCGACATCCTCCAGTGGCAATTCACCCTCGAAACGAAAAACCAGTTCAAACGTGCCATCGTCATTCAGCGGGACTTTTGCGCAACTGCTGCTGATATCCAGCGTGACAAAGTTATAAAGCGCCGGCAACGCATAATATTCCACCAACGGTTGCAGGCCGGAATAGGGACTTTTGGCGGTGGGCAGCAACGGTTCGTCAAGCAAGCCATGCCAGCCATCAGGAAAACTTTTCATTGTTCGCCGCTCACCCTGTGTGTTCAGACTGATATCACAGATATGTTGATCCAGCCACAGGCTGAGCTGGGCGGCGCGCTCCGTATCGGTGCCAAGGAAAAAAGATAAGGCTCCGCTTTGCCAGAAAGAAGACGCCGAACCGGTTTGGCATAGTGTCAGGATGATTTCACTGTGAGTGCCCGTTTTCCTGACTGCGTGCTCCTGGACAATCAACGGTTCAATATGCAAAGGACGGCAGGTTTTAAAGTTGATCAACTGCCCGTTAAGGCTGGCAGACACCGATGTACTGATCGGGATCTCGGCAGTGCCCTGATGTTCATCATCCGTGGGCGTAAATTGTACTATTGTCGTCGGTGGAATAGGAGACAGGGCTAACGGCCAGATACGGGAGAGAATGCCGTGAACAATTTCGGGAAAATTATCCTCCAGCTTGTCCCGCAGATTGGCAATCAAAAACGCAAAGGCTTCGAAAACACGGGCAATATCAGGGTCATGAGAGGAAACCAGAAACTCAGCCAGATGCGGTGACTCTTTCGCGATGTGCTCTGCCAGCTCTCGCAGGTAAGCGCGCTCTTTTAGATAAAGCGATTCTTTGTTGTTTTTCATTGAATTTAACTTGTGTTTTATCAATTAGGCTTCGGTATCATGCTGAATCTCAGCGAGATAAAATGCATAGCTGAACAGCAAAGCACATTTATTCTACACATTAATCAATCAAATTAATTAACGAATTAAATCCAGTTTTTGGCTGGTGTTGGCAGAATATAGGGGGATCATCGGAATATGCACGGTAATTCAGGCAAAAATCAGGCTGGCAGGAATAGTTAATGGTTTGACTCTCGCCTGTCTGACCGTTAATATCTTTCTCTACAAAAATGATCCCTCGCCTGTCAGGATCGCCTTCGGGTGGCGAATGAAAACTCCCGTAGCCTGCAAGGGAGAGCAAGCATTGCGGTACATCTGCCCACCTTTGGAAGCAGATATTGTCAGACATAAACCCCTAGTCTGGTAATGAAGGTTTCTTAAACTAAAAATACGCCCAAAAGGTGTTTTTATCTTGTTGCCGAAGGGTGTTGAACGTGGGTTCATACACTGACTTTTCAAATCAACATAAATCCTGTTTATCTTCAATGAACAACAGGATGGCTTTTGCGCATCCGTTCATACTTTTATCTATCCCTGTCTGAATGATTCAACAGACAATTTTTTTACCGCTAAACCATTAACGCATGACTACCGTTTGACATTGAATCTGGCGGCGTTTTGCTGTACCCGTTGGTATTTCAACGCTTGCATAGCCTTTGCTGATTGTTCGAAAACTCAAGGCGTCACTTTTTGCGGTTTACCGCTGAAAGTGACGCCGCAGCCAAAAAACAACACAACTCTGACAGGCTCAGGCCTGCTTAACCGCGCAGTGAATCTGACACTGCATTTTATAGATTGAAAAAGGAGAACCTGACGATATTGAGGCTGGCTTTTAGCCGGTGGGGATGACCTGTTCATACAGGCGGCAGTACCGCGTACTCAACCGATACCCCGCAATACCTCAACTTGCGTTCACTCTGGCGCACAGATATCCGTCAAGGGCAAGGCAGGCATTTTCTGTTTTGCCGCACTGTCGCGCGCCAGAGATTGCATGTTGTCAGGTATAAGTAGCGGGAGAAACTGATGGGTCGATTGATTAAAGAATTAAAATTTTTTGCCCGGCAGGGTGGTGGCAGTCATAAAACTTGCCATGACCGCATTCGGATTGCAGGACGTTTGGGGGCATTGTTATTGAGCCTGAATATTCAGGTGAAAAGCCTCAGTTATTTGAAAGCCAAACATGTGGAACAGTACGTTGATACCCGTTTATCCCAGGGGATAGCCAAGCGAACGGTGCAAAATGAAATGTCTGCGCTGCGTAATATTTTTCGTATGGCAGGCCGAGAAAAACTGGAGACCTCGCCGCGTTTGAGTAATCAGGCATTGGGATTAAGCGGAACCAGCCGCGCCGGAACGAAGCAGGCGATCCCTGATGCCACGTTTCAGGTTGTTTATCAGAAGGCGCTTGAACGTGATGCCGGATTTGCCGTCACATTGAAACTCGCCCGATTGCTGGGGTTACGTTCTCAGGAAGCGGTACAATGCAGTGCTTCATTGAAAAACTGGCGAAAACAATTAGAACAACTAGAGCCGAAACTGCATATTGTTTTTGGTACAAAAGGCAGTAGGCCAAGGCAAACCCGTGTATTGAATGTTGCAGCCGTGAAAGAGGCAGTAGATCAGGCCATTGCTATTGCAGAACAACGTGGCGGCAGATTGATTGATAAACCGGATCTCAAGCAAGCCATGAACTATTGGCGGACACATACCACAAGGATTGGTTTAACAGGTCGCCACTCTCCTCATAGTTTACGCTATGCCTGGGCACAGGATGCTTTGCGTTTTTACCAACAATATGGTTTTAGCCGTCAGGAAGCACGAGCACTGGTTTCAATGGATTTAGGGCACGGTGATGGGCGCGGGCGTTATGTTGAACGGGTTTATAGTCGTTAAACTTAGTCGTTCAGTTATTGAGTCTGATAAAACAATCAGTTAAAGTATTCCTGCCATTAGCAAAATCTAGTGGTAAGGTTTCGCAGCCTTAAAGACACTCCACTGGTAGGATGTTTCTACCAGTGTGCCTGTTATCGCCTTTTCAATGGTGGTTCAGGCGGGGGAGACTTCGGTCTCGCCGGACGAGTGTCCCGGTACTGCGAACCCCGTCTGAATCACCACCATCAATGATCAATTAATGGAAGGGGTAGCAGGAATGAATAACAACGCTAGAAATGACTGGCATCAGGCCGATATTATCGCTGCATTACGTAAACGCGGTACAACCTTAGCAGCTCTCTCCCGTGAGACGGGACTCAGTTCATCAACATTAGCAAATGCACTCAGTAGACAGTGGCCTAAAGGTGAATGGATCATTGCTAACTATCTCGGAATCCATCCCTCAGAAATCTGGCCTAGTCGGTATTTTGATAGCTATGGCCGATTAATTGAGCGTAAAGTTCGTAATAAACCACAGGAATAACCCACGTTAATTTGCAGTCGACTCAGTAAAAATTATAACTTTTTATATAAAGCCCTGAGCATGAAATGGTAGTTCAATCTGATCATTTTTAAGTCTCATGGCTTTTTCGTTTTGGCATATTATCTTGAAAAGATATAACTATTGAAGCAGGCTAACCCCCCATCCGGAACACTGGTCACGAGGCATAAAAAATTGGCAAAGGGTAGAAACAGTGACGTTAAATATCGAACGAGAAAAACGTGTTGCTTAATCTGATGAATGATGGCAACTATGTTGACAATTGCCGCAGCCATTTTAGGACTTTTTTCCCAGTCTTAACTCATACATTAAGTCAACTACATTTTCTTTTTGTAGAAATATTTTATCTTTATACCTATCAAAATTGGAATATTGACCATTAAGTTAGTCAAGGTAGTATTTAGGTAAATCAAGAATGATTGTTACGATGCAGGTATGTGGCACTCAGGAGAGAAGCACATGTTTTTGAACGATCAGGAAACAGCAACAGACCTTTTGTATTACGAAGCGATCTCCCGAACGGTGGTTAAACTCATCGATCAGACCCCTGATGCACCTATTACTATCGGCGTACATGGTGACTGGGGGGCGGGTAAGTCCAGCGTTCTGAAGATGCTGGAGGCGTCGTATAAAGGGGAAGATAAAACACTCTGCCTTTGGTTCAACGGATGGACGTTTGAAGGTTTTGAGGATGCCAAGACGGTCATCATCGAAACCTTGGTTGAAGAACTTATGCAAGCCCGTCCGGGGTGTACTAAAGTGGCTGAGGCCGCAAAAAAGGTGCTGCGCCGGGTCGACTGGTTGAAAATAGCACGTAAGGCTGGAGGCTTAGCCTTTACCGCATTTACCGGCATCCCGACGATGGATCAGCTTAAAAGTGTCTATGAATTTGCCACCGATATGCTGAGAAATCCGCAGGATAATATATCTGTAGAGGATATGAAGAAATTTGCTGGCATGGCCGGTGATTTTATCAAAGAAGCGGATACCGATGTGGAGACTCTCCCCAAACACATCCATGCTTTCCGCGAAGAATTCGAAGCTCTTCTCGAGGCCGCCAAAATCGACAAGCTGGTGGTCATTGTTGATGATCTGGACCGTTGCCTGCCAAAAACGGCCATAGCCACGCTTGAGGCGATCCGTTTATTTCTTTTTGTTAAAAAAACGGCATTCGTTATCGGTGCGGATGAGGCAATGATCGAATATGCAGTGCGCGAACATTTCCCAGACCTTCCTCAAAGTACCGGACCCCAGGCCTATGCACGCAATTATCTGGAAAAGCTGATACAGGTACCATTCCGGATACCGACATTGGGTAGTGCAGAAACCCGCGTTTACACCACGCTTCTGCTTGCCGAAAATGCTCTCGGATCAAAGCATGAGCATTTTCTCAACCTGCTCGGTAAAGCCCGTGAGGAAATGAAGCGTCCTTGGATTAGTGGTGGGCTTGATAGAAGTGTGGTACTTGAGACACTAGGTGAACAGATATCAGATGAAATTGAGCAGGCACTATTGATCAGCGCACACGTGACACCACTCCTCAGTAAAGGTACTCGGGGTAACCCACGCCAAATAAAACGGTTCCTCAATTCGATGTTGTTGCGGCAGGCTATCGCCGACGAGCGCGGGTTTGGCGAAGACATTAAACGTCCAGTGCTGGCGAAGGTAATGCTAGCTGAGCGTTTTTACCCTGCCTTCTATGAGCAGATTGTCCGACAGGCAAGCACCCATAAGGATGGGAAACCGGCTACACTGGCATTGTTTGAACAACAGGTCAGGGAGAGCAAATTAAAACATCAACCTTCCGATTGTGAGGATGCTACGCTTGAGCATCCCGAAATAGCTGAGTGGTTGAAAAATGAGTGGGCAGTGGGTTGGGCTGGGATTGAACCATCGCTTGCTGGTGAGGACTTACGTCCTTACGTATTCGTTACGCGGGATAAGCAAAGCTCGTTTTCGCTGTCGCTTACCTCCAGCCATCTGGCAGCACTAATTGATAAACTCATGGGTGCAAAACTAGCCGTGGCTCGTTTGAAAATCGAACTTGAAAAACTCACACCTCCAGAGGTGGATGAGGTATTTGAAACGTTGAGCGAGAAGGTACTCCAGGAGGATAGCTTCAGTAAAAAACCAGATGGCATTGATGGAATTCAGTTTTTGGTGCAGACACTCCCCCAAACACAGCGGCAGCTGATTGAATTTATACGTCGCATCCCGCTCCCGAAAAAGGGTGGTGCTTGGCTAGCCTCAACCTTTATGCAGTGTTTCGCAGATGAAACTCATGAAGGGGAGTTCCGGTCAATTCTTCAAAGCTGGGTAGAACAGCAGGATAATTCAAGGTTAAGCAATACAGCAAAAGCAATACTTGATGTGGCAGGGAAAAAATAAGAATGGGAACATCAAAAGCCTATGGGGGCCCCATCAATGGCCTAGTCCCAACCTTCGTGGACAACCCACCGGAGCCTACTTTGCCACTCCCGTCTGTAGGCCCGGGAGATGGTAATCCTCAGGATGGATTGTCAGAGTCACCTGCTGTGCCACAAGATTCAAATGGCGCAGGGCCGCTTAGCACACCGAAAGGCAATTTTACCCGCTACGTGCGCTCAGGAAGCCGTAGCGCACTTGGCAAGGCTATTGCCAGTTATGTGCGAAACGGAACAGGAGGCGCGAGCAGGGCCAGCCGCCGAATGGGATCTTCTCGCGTTGTAGCGAGTGGGTTACTTAGTATTGTTCGTGATTTCAGGCAGGAAGGAGCTGCCCAGGCCTTACAGCGCTTTAACCTCAGTAATCTGGCTGGACAACCAGCGGCAGGCGTCTTCGTGTCGCTGGTTGAATTTTTATGTCCACCCGGTGGCTCAGTCGATGAGGGAGTAGCCCGGCAGGCAATGCTTGATACCATTGCTGACATGTCTGATACCGGTATGGAAAGTTTCGATGCGTTAACACCCGAGCAGCTTCAAGAAATATTTATCAGTTTCGTAGTTCATTCCATAGAGGGACGGATTATGACCGATATAGGTAAGAACGGCATCAAGCTGCCTGATGATGTCGATACTATTGGGGAAATTCAGGAAACTCTACACGATTTTATTGATGGTGCTACCCGCATTCAACTGAAAGATGAGTTGAGGGATGTTTCAGGGCTTTCAGGTAGCGCAATCGACAACAAGGTCGAACGGATTTATGAGGTGGCATTCGAACTGATTGCCAGCGAGGGAGAAAGATCAGAATGAGTCACCACACAATCATAGCGAGACTTGGCGCAGGCGATACTGCACAACCTGTGCTTAGCCGACTGGAAACCCAAATAACTCAAATTAATTTTCTGAAAGATAACGGGCAGCTGGGTTTTGGCCTTGGGCAGGCTCTGACAGGCTTAAGCGAGCTTGGACTCACGCCATCGGAAACCTCCGTTGATCTCGCCCTTCTCTCGGCCATTGTCACCGCTGCAGATACACGGATATCCCGCAACCGCAATGCCCAGGATCTGTGGACTCGGGAGATAGCCCTCTATGTCCCCGTTGCTGAACCGGCATTATGGAGCAGACAGACAGGTTTGCTCAGCAAACTTCTTAATTTCCTCACAGGTGATCGATGGTCGCTGCATTTCCACGAACGGCCAGAGATTGAAGGGGAGATCGTTAGAGCATCAACTAAACCGCGCACATTAAACCCTACCTCTATTTGCCTCTTTTCAGGTGGGCTGGACAGTTTTATTGGTGCGATTGACCTCCTCTCCCAGGGAGGTAGCCCTCTTTTTATCAGCCATTATTGGGATTCTATCACCAGTAAATATCAACGAGAGTGCTCAGATATTTTGTCGGACCGTTATAATCAGACATTTGGACATGTTCGTGCGCGCGTTGGATTTAGGAAAGAGACTATTGAAGGAGATGAGGGAGAAAATACATTACGTGGCCGATCTTTTCTCTTTTTCTCCCTTGCTGCCATGGCTGCAGACGCTGCTGGCGGACCGATGGTAATAAACGTGCCAGAAAACGGTCTTATATCTCTCAATGTACCTCTTGATCCGTTACGAGTGGGATCGCTGAGCACACGAACAACGCATCCGTACTATATGGCCCGCTACAATGAACTACTCCATAACTTGGGTATAGACGCGTGTCTGGATAATCCTTACGCCTTCATAACGAAGGGGGAGATGGCCGAACAGTGCCGTGATCAAGCATTTCTTCGTCAAAACGCTGCGAACACAATGTCATGCTCGTCGCCACAAAGTACTCGGTGGGAACCGGATTTGAATGAAGAACAGTCGATACACTGTGGCCGGTGCGTACCGTGCCTAATAAGACGCGCATCTTTATATACGGCCTTCGGTGCAGACAATACGCCTTATCGTATCCCGGACCTTGCTGTACGAGTACTAGACTGTAGCAAGGCTGAAGGCGAGCATGTCCGAGCCTTTCAGTTCTCTCTGGTACGGCTGGCACGTTCGCCCGAACGCGCTAAATTCGATATTCATAAACCGGGCCCCTTAAACGATTACCCTGACCGTATTGCCGATTATGAGGGTGTGTATGTTCGAGGGATGGAAGAAGTTCGCCGACTGCTAGTCGGTGTAACAACAAGACCTTTATCATGATTCCTACTAAACAAAAAATTTCCCCACGATGGGTCGACTTTCACTGCCACCTTGACCTGTACCCTGATCATGAGGCGCTTATCGCCGAATGTGAGCGGGCTCGTGTCGCCACTCTTGCGGTGACAACAACCCCTAAGGCTTGGTTTAGAAATTGGGAGTTGACAGTGGATTCGCCGTTCGTACGGGTTGGACTGGGTCTGCATCCGCAACTTGTCTCAGAACGGGAGGGGGAATTAGCATTGCTTGAGCGCTACCTGCCTTCTGCACGCTATGTGGGTGAGATCGGACTTGATGCTGGTCCCCGTTTTTATAGAAGCTTCGAGGCCCAAGAGCGCGTGTTTACGCGTATTCTTCATGCCTGCGCGGAGCAGGGGAATAAAATCCTCAGCATCCACAGCGTGCGCGCTGCAACAAAAGTTTTAGGCCATCTGGAGAAAAGCAACCTTCTCGAAAACGGTCAGGCTATTCTCCACTGGTTTACAGGAACGGCTGCAGAGGCCCGGCGAGCCGCTGAGCTTGGATGTTACTTCTCCGTTAACGAGGAGATGCTGCAATCAGCTAAACATCGCAAACTCATCGGCAGTCTCCCACTGAACAGGCTGCTAACCGAGACCGATGGACCATTTGTCCAGAGTAAAGGCACTGCTGTTCGTCCCCGAGATGTTCACCGTGCTGTCAATGAAATTGCTCTACTCCATAACATCTCTAACGAGATTGCGGCATCAGTAATTCTCAACAATCTCAAAAGACTGGTAACAACAGGTAGTTCAGTGTTGCGCTAAGTCAGTCATTTTTCGTTTCTATTCTCTTATTCCCCACAATTTTGCTACACGAGCTATTTCGGTAATCAATATCGATTAAATGAACGATAAACATGCCATTACTTTTACAACTAGAAAACTTGGTGGCATGTTTCTTCTTGGTACTACAGCCGTAACGGCTCTATGATCAGGCTTTCTCTCTGGCGACGTAAAAGACATTGTTGCGCGCTATATTAATGCCGTCGCCACGAAAAATAATGAATTGAAAAGCGGGCTATTCCAGATACATAAAGAAACGTAAGATCGTTAGCAGGCAATCGTCACAGTCTGTCAAAAGCTGAAGCTACTGTATGATGTGTGAATAACAGCTATTATTTGTGATCTATTTCATAAAAATAATAAATTCTAATATGAAGCCCTGAGCATAAAATGACATCTTGGTTTGACCATTTTTGGGCCTCATTGCTTTTTTGAGTTAACGTAATAATAAAACATATAAAAATAGTAAAATCAGAAAGATACAGTAATTTAGGAAGCATAAAATTCTAGGGGCATTTATAGGGGCATAAAATTGATACATAAAAATAAATAAATTATATTCAATTGGTTATATTAATTTACTAGTCCCGCCCTGGCACCATATAAAAACTTGCTTAAGTATCAGCGGGTTAGCGTTAAGAAAGAGCCACCTTTAAGGTGGCTTTTTTGTTTTCTGTGATTACATAAAAGTGGCGATTTGGCAGCAGATTGGCAGCGCTTTGGCGACACTGTATAAATACACACTATCTATTCGATGCTTGTTTTCTTTCAGACATCCCCGCAGAAAAAAATATTTTTCACATAAAAAAAGCACACCAGATTGAATCACAATGTGCTTTTGTTGATTATTTATTCAGTCTCACTAATTAAAAAGACATCACAGTTTGCTGACCACTGGCAGGATGGGGCGGAGCGGCTTCAATCAGGGTCGGTTTAGTCACGTACCGGACAAAGGTTTCATGGCTGACGAACGTCGCGCCACAATTGATATTCTGGCACTGGTTGTAACGTTCTTTGGTTTGCGGCGTGTGTTCAAAACTGCTGCGGGTGTGGGCAACATGATAGCAAAGGGGGCATTTCATCATAATATGAGTGCCTTATTGAAAAGGACTGCCAGCTCTGTTAGGCAATGGCGCGATTATAGCAAACCAGGCGGCGATGTCTTTTTCTTTCCTCAACATTCATTAAAGCAAAATATATCTCACATAAAAAAGCACACTTGATTGAATCATAGTGTGCCTTTGTGATTGTTTATCTTATTTAATCTTGACGGGTCATTACATCAGAGACATTACGCAGATCTTTCTTTTCTTTATCTGTTTGATGAATAATGGCGGCGGTGACACCATTAAAAAACAGTATCTTCCACGCTTTTGCCAATAACGTAAAAGCAATTTCTATCCTATCAAGAGGTTTTTTTGCACTCATGACTAACAATAACATGATAACCACCCAGATCAATGCACAGGGTTTGATTATACAAGAATTAGCCGATGAACTGGATGAGTGTGGCATTTCATACAATAGAAGCCCAATAAAAGAAATTGACGCCGCAAACCCAGAGGATTTAATGAAGGTATATGAATATATCAAGTCTATCGAAATAGAAAGACAATAGACTTTTTAATTAAATAACTGCCTAATTTCTTAACAAATTAGGCAGTCAGGCGCTCATGTCAGCATCAGAAATTTTCACTTCCAGCTCTAAGGATGAGATCAGGCCGCTGTCATTCAAGGTATGGGTGACGGTGACCAGCGTCCAGTCTGCCGCGTCAATCTGGGGCTTGAAGCCGCTGACCTGCACTTTCATTTCGGGAAACAGTTCCGGCCGTCCCTTTGCCAGTTGAATAGAAAATGAGGCGACACCGCGCTGGATTTTCTCCCACTCGGCCTTAGCTGCCCGCTCGGCATTGGATTTATACGCGTAGGTATGTTTCAGCACCAGGACATTGCCCTCACTGCCGGCCAGATAATCCCCTTTTTTTTCGTCTTTTTTCTGCGGATTGGCCTTGCTGGGTTTGCGTCGCCTGCGCTTGACGGTGACATTTTCTTTTTTCTTCGGTTCACGGGTGTTCAGCCAACTGGCCGAAACCCCGGTGTAAGCCCCGCGGTCAGCCAGCGAAAAGCGATAGCCGTCCCCCGACTGGCGGGTAAGGATGACCGCAGGCAGGGCTTGACCGCTGGCCGCTTTGTTTTGCCCTTGCCGGATAAACAGCAGACAGCCGTTCTTGACCGTGGCAATGGCACCTTCCTGTTTTGCCAGCCGGGTTAAGAAACTGCCGTCGGATTCGTTGGTCTGATCAATATGGCTGAGGTTAATCTCAGCCAGCGTTTTGTCTATCTCCGGTTGCAGGTTGTTACGCTGAGCCAGGGTGCGCACAATGTCACTGACCGTTTTCTGGTGATAGGACTCTTCGCGGCTGATATTGAGTGTTGCCCGGAAGTCAGCGCTGCGGGCGCGGATCGTTATTTTATCCGGTGCACCACTGTATTCGATTTCATCCACGATAAACTTACCTTTGTGGATCAGCGGCTCACCCTGCCAGCCCAGATGCAAAGACAGCTCTATCCCCCGACGGGGCAGGGATAACTGCCCGTCGCTGTCGTCCAGCTCAATATCGAGCTGGTCAGTCTCAAAGCCGCGGTTGTCGGCCAGATTCAGCGAAATCAACCGGTTCTGGATAAGGGCATTGATATTTTTATCATCGGCACTGAGCACATAGACGGGGGTGTTGGTGCTGCCCGTGAGACAGTCTATTTTGGGCATCTTCGGCATCAGAATAATCCCTTGAGTTTGTTGGCCACGTTCGTTGTCAGGTCAGACAGTTGGCTGTGCAGATCGCCGAACATCTCACCCAGATTTTCATCCACGCGGCGCAGGGTGACGGTAAAGTCAATCTTGCGGGCGGCACCGTCGGCAAAAAATTCACTCTTGGTCTGGTCGATACTCTCAATGATAAACATGCCGTAAATCGCGCCGCTGCCATCCAGAAATGACCAGGCCTTGCCGCTGTCGGCCATCAGTTCCAGCGCCAGCAGTGACAGGCGGCCGCCGGAAATTTCCGGGTACAGGGTGCCGGACAGGGTGAGGGTGTCATTGTTCGGCCCCATAAACTGGAACGCCGGGCGGGTGCCAACCCGATTGTTGAATCCAAAGCGCCATGACTGCTGATGTTGCAAACTCTGGTAGGGCGTAGTTTTCAGCATAAAGACGAATAAACCGAGTGCGGCCATCATGATTAATAATCCTCCCTGTCGGAAAATGTACTGCGGGCGCGGGCGCGTTGTTGTTGTTCACGGCGATCCAGTTCGAGTGCGACAGCCCGCGCGATATCCTGTGCCGACTGCGCCGGCGTGGCATGGATATGAATTTCATAGGCAGAATGATGCTTGCCCTGAATTTGGTTGGTGACTGATACGGAGGAATGTTGATATTCGGCGGCCGGCAGGCTGTGCGGATGCAGCGGCGCATTGGCATTGACCGAAGCCGCCGCCCCCATTGAGAGTGCCGCCATCGCTGCCAGTGCCGC
>NZ_JAQRFO010000031.1:0-53310 GCF_028598775.1 Xenorhabdus aichiensis | reverse complement strand
CACCACATTTATAAAAAATCAGATCAATGACAAACAAAAAACGTTTCAGTAATAATAAAAATAAGACTAGCCGCAAATTAACATGCTGTCTATTCACATTCATGATAAATAAAATGATTATTTCATTATGGCATCACATCAATTACGTTAAGAAAAAATCATTAATCAATATCAGGAAAACAAAATAGAAATCACCCAATTAATATTTAACATTAATATTATTTGACATAATCAAAGTAAAATAAACAAAATAAAACCAACAATCCTTTTAAATTCTAATTTCAATATTAACAACAAGAAATAATAACTAAAATTATTTATATAATTTATTAGTGTTATATTTTATATAGTAAATATTAAATTATATAAATTACTTTTTCATTTGGTTTGTCAGAATAGAAAAACCGGATTACACCACTGAAAAATTATCACCTCAGTTCCATTTCATACTCATAGGATTTATTTATTTTTCTATGCGGAAAAATCTAATCAGATAGGATATTAACGAACAGAATCATTGTTCATCTTGAGATCAGAAGAGGAAACCTATGAAATTCCCCTTGCGCCATCTACTATTTCTCACCACTTTGACCTGTAGTTTTTCATCAATGGCTGTTTCAACGAAAAATCTTCCCCTTATGCCGTGGCCACAACAGATTTCCATGCAACAAGGGCGTTTTGATCTCAGCGGACAACTGAATATCGAAATAACCGGAGATGACATGCAGGATGCCATATCCCTATGGCGAGGCCGGATTGAAGCCCAAACAGGTTGGATCTTGCCACCCAATAACCGTCTTCCTTCTATCAGGGCAGCCCATTCCGTTACCTCTTCGTTTCCCACCATCAAAATCATCATCGCCAATAAAACACCCCCGATTCCCCAACCCGACAGCGATGAACGCTACCAACTGATCATTGATAACCGAGGGGCTACTCTGCAAGCAGAGAGCCGATTTGGTGCCATGCGGGGGATGGAAACCTTACTGCAATTGCTGCAAAACGATGCCAGAGGCACTTACCTGCCGTTGGTCAATATTACCGATAATCCACGTTTTTCATGGCGGGGCGTGATGCTCGATTCAGCTCGCTATTTTTTGCCTGTAGACGCGATAAAACGTCAGTTGGATGGTATGGCAGCAGCCAAAATGAATGTCTTTCATTGGCATTTAACCGATGATCAAGGCTGGCGTTTTGCTTCTGACTATTACCCTAAATTGCAACAGCTCGCCAGCGATGGCATGTTTTACAGCAAAACCCAGATGCGTGATGTCGTCGCTCATGCCGCCCGCTTGGGCATCCGGGTTGTACCTGAAATTGACTTCCCCGGCCACGCTTCTGCCATTGCTGTTGCCTATCCAGAATTAATCAGCGCTGACGGGCCTTATCAGATGCAGCGCCAATGGGGAGTCCACAAACCCACACTTGATCCGAGCAATCCACAAGTTCATCAGTTTGCCGATCGATTAATTGCTGAAGTCGCCGACATCTTCCCTGATCCTTATATTCATATTGGTGGTGATGAAGTGAATGCCTCTCAATGGCAGGCTTCCACCAAGATACAGGCATTCATGCAGGAAAAAGGCCTGAAAGATCCTCATGCCCTACACGCATGGTTCAATCAAGCGTTGGAAAAGATCCTTGAGAAACATGGCCGCAAGATGGTGGGCTGGGATGAAATCTATCATCCGGCACTGCCTCATACCATCGTCATTCAATCATGGCAGGGACAGGATTCGCTGGGGAAAACCGCAGATGATGGCTATCAGGGGATCTTATCCACGGGATTTTATCTCGACCAACCGCAAAGTACGGCATATCACTACCGAAATGAAATTTTACCTCAGGTACCCCGTATTGATGAGCGCGTGAAAAAAGAGGAAACGGCGCAAAGCTGGTCATTCAATATGCCCCGTTTAAAAGGCAACCCGATTACGGGCAGTTTTACTTTGATTGAGGATGGCCAAGGTCAATGGCGCGGTTTTATTGATTTTACGGGAAAATCGCGTCGTGCCGTCAATGGCATTGTCTGGCAAGGGAACGTCGTCAGGTTTACGCTGGATAGTTGGATGGGGGAAACTACGCCAGTGATGGATCTCAATCAAAAACAGAAAACCGCAGACGGCTATATTTTGGTGGGCAATGTGCGCTATCCGGTCACAGGAGAAAAGCTGGACAGTGTTCCAACGGGTCAACTTCCTGTCGTGCCAGAAAGTCGCCATCAGACAAATATTCTGGGGGCTGAAGCTACGTTGTGGTCAGAGAACGTGACCGCTGAAGTACTGGACATTAAACTCTGGCCTCGCACCTTTGCCATCGCCGAGCGACTTTGGTCTGCCAAGAATATCACCGATGAAAAGAACATGTACCAACGCTTGCAGGCGATAGATACGTGGACAACCGTTTCTGTCGGTTTGCAGCAGCAGGCAAATAGCCAGCGGTTGATGACCCGTTTGACAAACAGTACGGATATTACACCATTGCAGATTTTGGCTGAGGCGGTGGAGCCGGCTCAGTATTACTCCCGCCATCATGCCAAATTTCAGGCCGGTAATTACCATCAATATGAACCCATTTACCGTTTTGCCGATGCACTGGGGCCAGAAAGCCATACCGTCAGGGAAATAGATACGCTGATCGATCGTCTATTGGCGAATAAGCAAGATCAACAAGCAGAGCAATCATTACGTGATCACTGGGTTCGTTGGCGGAATAATCATGATTCTGTCATGAAAATCGTCAAATCGAATTATATGATGCGTGATCTGGTTCCGGTTGCCAACGATGTCAGCGCCATCGCCGGGCTTGGATTACTCATGTTGGATCACCTGAAAGCGGGAAAAACCTTGACGCTCAAACAGCGGCAGGATGCGCGAAATTTGTTAGTACAAGGCGCACAGATGCGTGATGAAGTAATAATACGGGCAGTATATCCTCTGGAAAAACTGCTTAATTATCTGGATCGCCAAACTGATTGATTAATCAGGTAAAGAGTAAAGATCAAATCTGTTATGAAAAAGGCTGAGAAACTCTGTTCTCAGCCCTGTTTTTACCGTCTGATGAAGAAATATTTTTTATTTCAACATCTTTTATTTCAACATATTGTATTGCGATGCCAGATTATCAAGAAAATCCAATTGGCTGTTGATCAGGCTGGTTAGATCTTTCTGATTGATTTGGCTGCCCGATAAATTTCGTAGTTGATTGGCGAATAAATTCCACGCTTGTTCCAGTTTGACCGCTTCAGCGAGGAGAATTGTGCGCTCTTCGTCGATTTGTATCGTGTCTGTGATGCCAGAAAGACGTTGCTCTGTTTCCTGTAACGTGGTTTTCAGAGTGTCAGATTCTTTGGTCAACTGATCTATTTGTTCACTGAGTTTAACTCGAACGTCAGCTAGCTCCGCATATTTCAGCCCTTCGGAGACTTTGCCCAGTATTTTTCTGGCTATCTCCACACCTTGTTTAATCGCCTGTTTGATGGCTTCTTTTTTAGGCTGGGTGAAATCCAATTTATCGATGTCGCTGGCGCTGGGGATAAAATCTTTAAACATATCCGCAATATTATTCTGGCGGATAATATCCTGACTTTCGATAATTTTAGCCCGATCCGTATCCAGTTTATTTTGTTCTGCTGCTTTCTGCTCGATAGCGCTCTGCAATTCCGTTTTTTGTGATTGAGCTTGCGCCAGAAGGTCTCCCAGACGCTCTGAAATCACCATATTGCGAATGTCGTTAATTTTGCCAGTCAGTTGATTCGTTTCATCACGGAAATTGGAAATAACATGATCGATATCTTTCGCCAAATTCTGAATCAATTGCTCGCGTTCTTCCAGCAGAGCACTGCGATCGTCATCATTCAGATCGGGGTCTGCCAAAGCCTCATCAATTTCAGTAATCGTTTGAAAATATTCTTGCGTGGCCAACTGTTTTAGAGTGGGTTCCAATTGTGATAGAGAACTGCGTACAGCTTCATCGAAATCACGGCAATAAAGACTTATCCGCTTGGTTTTTTCCTCGATAATTGCAATACCCGATGTTTGTCGTTGCGCCAGACGCCAGATATTATTTACCGCTTGATTCAGGGCTTTTATATTGATTTCTGGATACACGATTTCTTTTTGTGAGATGATATTTTCAGACATTTTACAATTCCTTTTTATTTTATAAGCAATTTTGAGAGGAGATTAGCTATTGAGCTTTTTATATTCTGCCAAGGCTTCATCGAAAGTTTTAACTAATTGCGCAGCAGAACCTTGAACTTCTGTCCAAGGACTAATCACTTGTTTGAATGCTGTCACGAAAGAGGTGAGTTTCAGTGCATCATTAATTTCGGCAAACTTATCCTTAGAGGTATTAATTTGAGTCAGCATGTTGCTCCACATAAAGTCCAGGTGGTTTAGGGCAACTTCCGCATCCAGCATACGGATATCAATGTCACCAAACTGTAAGACCAAATTTTGAATAGACGTTTGTAATGCGCTTTTACCTTTAACTTGATCTTGCAAACCGCTGACTTCATCAATCAGTGCATTTTTCCGTTTACGGGCTTTTTCCGCTTTGTCACCAAAAATGCCGCCGGTAATAGCCAGCCCGATAATACCGCCCGGTGCACCGGAAAATGACAAGCCAACGTATTTATCGTAGTCTTTTTTGAGTTGATCAATCTCGTTATTTTTCTCAGTGATTTTCGTATTCAAATCTTTGATCGTGGTAGAAAGATTATTATCTTCCATCAGTTTTTTCTTATTATTGACCTGTGGCTGTAATCCATCAGCTTTCTTGCCGTTTGATAACGTGCCACCAATCAGTGTGCGCTTAAAATCAGATACCGCTGTTTTGACCTGTTGAGTTTTTACCTGTTGACTCTCAATATCTTTCGCCATGCTAGTGAGGATATTCCCCAATTCGACTGATATTTCTTTATCGTCACTGGTATAAGTTATTTCAGCCAATTGCTTCTCTGTTAAATCTCCCAGCTTCGTTTTTACACGTTGAATAATCGGCATCTCGTTAATAATGCTGATTATATCTTCTCCCGTTCCGGTAATTTGTTTTCCCGCGCTTTCCAGGTTGATACTCTGCTGCTGAACATTCTCTTCCACGCCGCTCCAGCTAAGTGCATGGTTATGAATTTCTTTAAACAAATCGGTAATATCTGCAGGTTTCAATCCAGCGATATCAATATCATTGTAACCGATATAACTCTTTACGGTTTCCAAAGTAAAAGGGAGTGACAAACTGTGTTTAACATATAATTTAATACTAATAAGGTCTTCTTTAGTAAAGATTCCACCAGGACGGGCTGCACCGTCGATTTGGCTCGTCAATAATTTTAAGGTGATGGCGGGAAGCTCTGCTCCACTTATCGTACTCTCTGCTGAAAACTGACTTAATGACATATCGTTCTCCATTAGTGATGATTATTTAAATGAAAATGGTCAATATATTAAGATAAAAACAAAGCACACCAATATCCATAACAATTAAGTTAGTATTGTTTCTTCATGAGTTACCTTAATTGAGGGTTAATATACCTTTGTATTTTTCCATCTGGAAATAATTTTATTTCAATATGTTATTAAATGAGTATTTACGTTGCCGTTAATACGAAAAGGCAGTCTTTTTATCCACAAATATACTTTAATCTGGTAGTTTTGTTTTATTTATTTTTATTAAATAAGCATTTCAATATAAATAAAATTATATTTATTTATTGTTTGCTTAACTGGAATTATTGGTTTGTTTTATTATTACTAAATTTTTAGTGGTTTTAAATCATATTATAGCAAGGGTTATCACTCACAATTTCCATATAGTTAAAGTGGATATAATATAGGTAATTAGTAAAATAATACCTCGATATAAGGATATAGAATGATTTTTCCAATAAAGAATTATTCAACTCCATATTTGGTATTTTCAACAAACCTGTTTTTATATAAAGTCTAATTTAATTGGGTAAATGGCAAGGACTAAATTATTATTTAATGATTCTTTATTTATTATATAAATATCACCAATAGTTTATTTTAAATATTAATTTAATAACCAATAAATTCTCATAATATAAGAGTCATGATGACTTAATCTGAATTCTGGATAAAAAAATTAAACTGCCCGATATCACTATTCGGGCAGTTTAATTCCATTTTCAGATAAGGCGCTAATGAAACTTATTGAGCGGCAACGGTTTCCATTCCTACCAAGCCAACTTTGAGATAGCCCGCTTTACGCAGGGAATCCATCACACTCATCAAGGTTTCATAATCCACCGTCTTATCCGCTTGGAAGAAAATCGTGGTTTCTTTATTGGACTGAGTTGTCTGATCCAATACTGAAGAGAGCTTGTCACGCTCAATCAACTGCTCACCGACATATAACTGATGATCCGCTTTCACGGTCAGAAAGACGGGTTTCTCTGGTCTCGGTTGTGGTTTAGCTGACGATGCCGGTAAATCTACCTTAATATCTACCGTTGCCAAGGGTGCTGCCACCATGAAAATAATCAGCAGCACCAACATCACGTCAATAAATGGCGTGACGTTAATCTCATGCAATTCACCGCTATCGTCCAAATCTTCATTAAGACGTATCGCCATAATTGATTACCTTGCTTCTGCTTTTTCTGCTTTGCTGTCAGCCAGATCAAGATCACGACCCAGCAACAAGATTGCCTGTGCCGCCATATCCCCTACTTGACCACGGTATGACGAAATAACACGGGCAAAAACGTTATAGATGACTACCGCTGGGATTGCTGCCACCAGACCCAGTGCGGTCGCCAGCAATGCTTCTGCAATACCCGGAGCAACAACGGCCAAGTTAGTGGTCTGTGAGTGGGCGATACCGATGAAGCTGTTCATAATCCCCCACACTGTACCGAACAGGCCGACAAACGGTGAAATGGCACCAATGGTCGCCAGATAGCCGTTACCACGCCCCATATGGCGGCTGATTGCAGCAACCGCACGCTCCATGCGGAATGAAGTACGTTCTTTGGTGCCTGCTTTATCAGTGCTTGCCGCAGACAGAGCGCGTTCAGACTGAGCTTCACTCAACAACAGACGGCTGATACTTTGCTTGCCGAAATCTGAAGCAATTTTCGCTGCCACATCCAGATTGGCTGCATCAGCCAATGCCCATTGTTCCTTGCGTAAACGGCGACGAGCAATTAAAAGTTCAGTACCTTTGGAGAAAAAGAGCGCCCATGTAATGACAGAAGCGATCACCAACCCCAACATAACGGTTTTTACTACCGCATCAGCATTTTGATACATGCCCCAAACGGAAAGATCCGTTGCAAAACCACCGGACAGGCTTTCAGATTCGTCCACAGGTTCAGTAGATTTCGTTTCAGTCGCGGGTTGAACATCAGCTTTCTGGGCATCAGTTTTCGGTTCACCCGCTTGCTGTGCTTCAGTTTTTGGAACATCTACCTGCGGAGCGGTAGAAAGTGCGGGTGCTGGTGTTGCCGGAGCGGCTACCTGGGCGGCTGCCTGATTTTCTGGCGAAGTCGCTGTTGTGACTGGTACTGTATCAGCCCATGCTGAACCGGTTAATCCGAGTGCCAATAGAATAGAAGCTGTCAAATTACGCATCAGTTAGCCTTACTCTCTTTCTTGTGAATTCTGTTACTTAGCAATGAATTGCATTTACGCATCTTGCTAATCCTAATATGCCCTGAATCAGGCTTCCCATTACGAGGGGAAAAAGTCCGACGCAAATGATATCAGACATTGAGCGATTTGATAGTAATTATCATTACTATTTAACAAAAAAGTGATAATTAAAGGAATAATTTCATCAAAGTGTTCTTCTGTTTCCATTTCAGATCACCTTGAATTTTCGTCAAGTTGTTCGAATCTCTTTGCACAAACTGCCCTAAATCTTTTAAGTTGCTAATCATTATTTGAACAATCAGCGACCGGCAGCTAAGGGAAAATCATATGACCGAAAAGAAACTGGAGACCTTATTAGTCAGTGCAGGCAGAAAGAAAAAATATACTCAGGGTGCTGTCAATCCCCTCATCCAACGCACTTCATCCATCATTTTCGACACCGTCGAAGACCTGAAACATGCGTTAAAAAACCGGGCTAAGGGTGAGTTATTCTATGGACGCCGTGGCACGCTGACTCATTTCGCCTTTCAGGAAGCGATGGCGGAGCTAGAAGGCGGCGCAGGCTGTGCTCTGTATCCTTCCGGCGCAGCTGCTATCACCAATGCGATTCTGGCCTTTGTGGCAACAGGCGATCATGTTCTGCTGACAGGGAGTGCTTATGAACCGACGCAAGATTTCTGTAATCACATTCTCAAAAAGATGGGCATTTCCACTGATTATTTTGACCCGATGATTGGAGAAGGGATTGCATCACTGATTAAGCCAAACACAACAGTCGTCTTTCTTGAATCCCCCGGCTCCCTCACTATGGAGGTGCAGGATATTCCGGCCATTGTGCGTGCTATCCGCCAGATCAATCCTGAGATTGTCATTATCATCGATAATACGTGGGCGGCCGGCATTCTCTTTAAGGCGCTGGATTTTGGCATCGATATTTCCATCCAATCGGCCACAAAATATATCATTGGCCATTCAGACGGCATGCTGGGAACGGCGGTCGCTAATGCACGCTGCTGGGATCAACTCAGAGAAAGTTCGTATCTACTGGGTCAAATTGCCGATCCCGATACTGTCTATACGGCAACCCGTGGATTGCGTACACTGGCAATTCGCTTAAAACATCATGAAGAGAGCAGCCTGCACATCGCCAAATGGCTCGCCCAGCGGCCAGAAGTCGCCGAAGTTTATCACCCCGCTTTACCTTCTTGTCCGGGGCATCATTATTTCCAGCGTGATTTCACCGGTGCCAGCGGGCTATTTTCCTTCCTGCTGAAAGTCGAACTAACCCCTCAGCAATTCGCTGAGTATCTGGATAATTTACATCATTTCAAAATGGCATTTTCATGGGGCGGATTTGAATCCTTGATTCTGGGTATTCAGCCTGACATGCTCACTGCGCTGCGTCGATACAATCCCCTCAAAAAGACGGGAACATTATTCCGCGTGCATATTGGGTTGGAAAACCCACAAGACCTGATTGATGATCTGTCAGCCGGTTTTGCCCGTATTGCACCTCTTTAGCCCCAAAAGACCGTACTCCAGAAATCTTTACAAAAATCATGGCTGTCTTTCTATTGCAGATAGCCACGGTTGATTTCCTCTCTTCATAAACTGAATCAAACCCGATGCTGAATCAAATCAACTCCCCTTCCGCGTTTTTGCGGTACACTGGTTGGCATGTATTTTTAATGACTCGCAGAGATTACAGGATAAATAATGGAAAAGTTAAGCGAGATCATGCATGCACTCTGGCAACATGATTTTACCCAACTCGCCAATCCCGAGGTCATCTGGATTATTTATGGTGTCCTTTTTGTCACTCTGGTTCTGGAAAACGGCTTGCTGCCAGCCGCTTTTTTACCCGGCGATACCCTGCTGGTACTTTCTGGCGCCCTGATTGCCAAAGGCGTCATGAGCTTCATCCCTACGGTTATATTGCTGACCATCGCCGCCAGTCTGGGATGCTGGCTGGGTTACTTACAGGGGCGCTGGCTCGGCCATACTCGAATTGTCAAAAACTGGCTTGCCCAGCTTCCTGTGCAATATCGCGAGCGTGCCCACGTATTGTTTGCTAAACATGGCTTGGCCGCTTTGCTTGTCGGACGCTTTTTAGCCTTTGTCCGCACTCTCCTGCCAACATTTGCCGGTATTTCTGGTCTAAATAATAAACGTTTTCAATTTTTTAATTGGTTAAGTGGCTTCTTATGGGTCATGATTATCGTGAGTTTTGGCTATATCTTGAATCAGATCCCCTTCGTTAAAGCACATCAGGATCTGGTCATGAATATTTTGATGATCCTGCCTGTCATTCTGTTGCTCAGCGGGCTTTTCGCTTCTCTGTTGATGTACTGGCGTCACAAAAAGACATCATCAAAAAAAAGTAAGTGAACATACTTGTCGCTTACCTCTATTTAAAATACTGTCGATATAGCCAAAAATTTACCTATTTCACTAACAATATTTCGGTTGTCAGTCGTCGTGAAACTGATGATAAACAATAAGTTGCATCACGTTTTATTTATCCCGAAGTCGTTATACTCGATCCAGAAGTGACGTAACCTAAAGGAGATAAAAAATGGATCAGCAGACAATTATTAAGCTCGTTGATGGGAATCTTATGCCACAATTGGGGCTAGGCGTTTGGCAAACAAGTAATGAGCAGGTTGTTAAAGCTGTTCACACTGCCCTGGAGGTTGGCTATCGTTCCATTGATACTGCGGCGATTTATCACAACGAAAGCGGAGTCGGAAAAGCATTAAAGGAAATCGATATCCCGCGTGAAGAAATTTTCGTCACCACTAAGCTCTGGAATGATCGCCACCAAGATGCCAAAGCAGCATTAGAAGAAAGTTTGGATAAGCTGCAACTGGATTACATCGATCTCTATTTACTTCACTGGCCTGTTCCTCATCAGGATCAATATGTTGAAGCCTGGAAGCAACTTATTGAACTGAAAGAATCGGGGCTGGCTCGTAGTATTGGTGTATGTAATTTTCACATTGAACACTTACAGAAATTGATGTCAGAAACGAGCGTCGTTCCCGCGATCAACCAAATCGAATTGCACCCTCTGATGCAGCAAAGACAACTGCATTCATGGAATGCAACTCACCATATTACGACTGAATCCTGGAGCCCATTGTCACATGGCGGAAAAGGCGTCTTTGACAACCCATTGGTTCAACATTTGGCCACTAAATATGAAAAAACCCCTGCGCAAATCGTGATTCGCTGGCACCTTGACTGCGGTATGATTGCTATTCCCAAATCTGTCACGCCTTCTCGTATCAAAGAAAACTTTGATGTATTTGATTTCAGACTGGAAAAAGAAGATTTAACGGCTATGGCTGAATTGGATATTGGAAAACGCATAGGGCCAAACCCCGATATTTATACTGGCGATCACGTCAAATAATATAAATACGGATAAGATTCACTTGAATAAATATCCCATTGTTTAATCCATATAAGGCCTGAACTCGCAAAAATAGAGTTCAGGCCATGCAAATGCTCATCCGCATCTCACGAACAAACCACCATTCAAACACCAAAAATCATTAGAAAAATCGATATTATAAATAATAACCATGTTGATTATTTATTTATATTGTCTGGTCTAGGCTTATTTCATTACTTCAAACAACATTAATATAAGTGACATGCATAAAAAATGCGACCACCATGATAGTAACCTATATTAATATTCACAAGGTTAAACTTAAATAATATTTAAGGTAAATGATAATGACTTACATCATAATTTCTTTATTAATGCTGATCCCTTTTTTCTTTTTGGTGAAATGGTTCCTATTATCAAATCATGTTCATCATAATGTATCTGGCATTATTCTGACGGTAGTTGCGATTGCTGTTCATATGTATATCTTTCGCTTCGATAGAGTCCCGATTGTCAGCGTTTCCATTCCCAATATCGTCGCTTACGGCTCTATCGTGATTGCACTGTTACATGGCATGATCTATTCCGTCTGCTTCAGACTGTATTTTGACAAGGGATCTTATGATGACCATTCAAGGAGTGATTAATAAATCGGCTTCCCTACTCGTTGGATAATCAACTTTGGGGAAGCCGTCTTTTCAGCAGGATACTGTCAAAGCTGACGGTATTTTATCCTATAATTTTTGCGTGCATTTCCTGTACAGAAATCACCTGCTCAGTGGGATCTGCGCTGAGTGCCATGGTAGTCGCAAAACCGCCATTCAGGGTGGTGTCATAGTGCACCTTATATTGCAGTGCGCTACGACGCAGCAGTTTTGAATCTTCAATGGCCTGACGGCCTGCGGTGGTATTAACGATATAGTTATATTCACCATTTTTGATTCTATCCTGAATATGCGGACGTCCTTCATGAACTTTGTTCACCAGACGTGGATTGATCCCCGCTTCACCCAACACAATCGCTGTACCGTGGGTCGCATCCAATTCAAAGCCCTGCTTGAGCAGTTTGGCGGCCAAATCAACAACGCGCTCTTTATCTTCTTCACGTACAGACAACAGGGCACGGCCGTGCTTGCCCATCGTGGAGCTACTGCCCAGCATCGCTTTGGAGAAGGCTTCAGCGAAAGTGCGGCCAACACCCATAACTTCACCTGTAGAACGCATTTCCGGCCCCAAAATGGGGTCAACACCAAGGAATTTATTGAACGGCAGAACCACTTCTTTCACAGAGTAGTACGGAGGAATGATTTCCTTAGTAACGCCCTGTTTCAGCAGAGATTGACCCGCCATCACCCGTGCAGCCACTTTTGCCAACGGCAGACCGGTCGCTTTGGAAACAAAGGGGACGGTACGTGCCGCACGCGGGTTCACTTCAATCAGGTACACTTCGTTATTTTTCACTGCAAACTGTACGTTCATCAGGCCACGGACACGCAATTCAAAGGCCAGTTTTTCAACTTGCTGGCGCATCACGTCCTGAATTTCCTGGCTCAACGTGTAAGCTGGCAGTGAACACGCTGAGTCGCCGGAGTGGACCCCTGCCTGTTCGATATGCTCCATGATGCCGCCAATCAAGACACGCTCACCATCACAGATAGCATCAACATCGACTTCAACCGCATCATCAAGGAAGCGATCCAACAATACGGGGGCGTCATTGGATACACTGACAGCATTCTGGAAGTAACGGCGCAGGTCAGTTTCGTCATAGACGATTTCCATCGCACGTCCGCCCAGCACGTAGGATGGGCGAACCACCAGCGGATAGCCAAGCCCATTACCTTTCTCAACCGCCTGTTCGATGGTGGAGACGGTAGCATTCGCAGGTTGTTTCAAGCCGAGACGATTAACAGCCTGCTGGAAACGTTCACGGTCTTCTGCACGGTCAATAGCATCCGGGCTGGTGCCGATAATCGGTACACCGGCCGCTTCCAGCTCACGCGCCAGTTTCAACGGCGTCTGGCCGCCATACTGGACGATCACACCTGTTGGCTTTTCAACACGGACGATTTCCAGCACGTCTTCCAGTGTCACGGGTTCAAAATAGAGGCGGTCGGAAGTGTCGTAATCCGTTGAAACGGTTTCGGGGTTACAGTTCACCATGATGGTTTCGTAACCATCTTCACGCAGCGCCAGTGACGCATGTACACAACAGTAATCGAATTCAATGCCTTGCCCGATACGGTTCGGGCCGCCACCCAATACCATGATTTTCGGCTTGTCATGGTTCGGGTTAGATTCACATTCGTCTTCATACGTGGAGTACATGTAAGCAGTATCAGTCGCAAATTCCGCCGCACAAGTATCAACACGTTTATAAACCGGATACAGGCTGTAATCGTGACGTAATTTGCGGATCTCTTTGCCAGATACACCGACCAGTTTCGCCAAATGTGCATCCGCAAAGCCTTTGCGCTTGAGGTGACGCAGGAAATCGAACGTCAGGCCATTAATGCCCTGTTCTTCCACTTGCTCTTCCAAACGTACCAGTTCTTCAATCTGTACCAAGAACCAGCGATCAATGTTAGTCAGGTTGAAAACGCCATCAACAGACATACCCGCGCGGAAAGCATCGGCGACATACCAGATGCGTTCAGCGCCGGCGCTTTTCAATTCGCTGCGGATCTTGGTCAGTGATTGTGGATCATCCAGATTGACTTTAGGATCGAACCCCGTCACGCCGACTTCCAGACCACGCAACGCTTTCTGCATGGATTCTTGGAAAGTACGGCCAATCGCCATCACTTCACCGACAGACTTCATCTGGGTTGTCAGGCGATCATTGCTGCCAGCAAATTTTTCGAAGTTAAAACGCGGGATCTTGGTAACGACATAATCGATGGATGGCTCGAAAGATGCCGGTGTGCGGCCGCCCGTGATGTCATTCATTAATTCATCAAGGGTATAACCCACCGCCAGTTTTGCCGCAATTTTTGCGATCGGGAAGCCCGTCGCCTTGGAAGCCAGCGCAGATGAACGGGATACACGTGGGTTCATCTCAATCACAATCAAACGACCATTTTTCGGGTTCACTGAAAATTGAACGTTCGAGCCGCCAGTTTCTACACCAATTTCACGCAATACCGCCATCGAAGCGTTACGCATGATCTGATACTCTTTGTCAGTCAATGTTTGTGCTGGCGCTACGGTGATGGAGTCACCCGTATGGATACCCATTGGGTCGAAGTTTTCAATCGAACAGATGATGATGCAGTTGTCATTTTTATCCCGCACCACTTCCATTTCATACTCTTTCCAGCCAATCAGTGATTCATCGATCAATAATTCGTTGGTTGGGGAGAGATCCAGACCGCGCTCACAAATTTCTTCAAATTCTTCACGGTTATAAGCAATACCGCCACCGCTTCCGCCCATGGTGAAAGAAGGACGGATGATACAAGGGAAGCCAACGTCTTCTGCCACTGCCAGCGCTTCTTCCATCGTGTGGGCGATACCAGAGCGCGCAGTATCCAGACCGATTTTTTTCATCGCTTTGTCAAAACGCTGACGATCTTCTGCTTTATCAATCGCGTCAGCGGTTGCACCAATCATGGTCACGCCAAATTCTGTCAGTACGCCCTGACGTTCCAGTTCCAGTGCACAGTTCAGAGCAGTTTGCCCGCCCATAGTTGGCAAAATTGCGTCTGGACGCTCTTTTTCAATGATTTTGCGCACCACTTCCCAATGGATTGGCTCGATATAGGTCGCATCCGCCATTTCCGGGTCGGTCATGATGGTAGCAGGGTTGGAGTTCACCAGAATGACGCGATAACCTTCTTCCCGCAACGCTTTACAAGCCTGAGCGCCGGAATAGTCAAATTCACAAGCCTGACCGATAACAATCGGACCCGCACCCAAGATCAGGATACTTTTAATATCAGTACGTTTTGCCATTTTTCTTCTGCTCCTGATTACTTGGTGTTCTGAACATTGTTCTGACGATGCTGTTCAATCAATTCAATGAAGTGATCGAACAGTGAAGCGGCTTCATGTGGGCCAGGGCTTGCTTCAGGATGCCCCTGAAAACTGAATGCAGGTTTGTCAGTGCGATGGATGCCTTGCAGTGTGCCGTCAAATAGTGACTTATGAGTCACACGCAGATTCGCTGGTAAGGTGCTTTCATCAACGGCGAAACCGTGGTTTTGTGCGGTGATCATGACGACATTGTTTTCCAAGTCCTTAACAGGATGGTTGCCGCCGTGATGGCCAAATTTCATTTTCACTGTTTTTGCGCCACTGGCCAGCGCCAGTAACTGATGCCCCAAACAGATACCAAATACTGGGATCTCGGTATTCAAGAAAGCCTGGATTGCTTCAATAGCATAGTCACAAGGCTCTGGATCGCCGGGGCCATTAGACAGGAAAATGCCATCCGGTGCCATTTTCAGCACTTCATCCGCGGGTGTTTGAGCAGGAACAACGGTTACGCGACAGCCACGATCCACCAACATACGCAGGATGTTACGTTTGACACCAAAATCATAAGCCACAATGTGATACGGTAATTCTTGCTCTTTGCGAGCTTCCGGTAGCCCATCTGCCAATGTCCAGCTTCCCTGTAACCACGGATAAGATTGTGCGGTGGTCACTTCTTTCGCCAGATCCATGCCTTTCAAACCAGGGAAAGCTTTCGCTTTTTCCAGAGCAACTTGAGCATCTGCCTCATTACCCGCAATGATACAGCCATTCTGAGCACCTTTTTCCCGTAACAGGCGGGTCAGCTTGCGTGTATCAATATCAGCAATGGCAACAATATTGTGGCGTTTCAGGTAATCAGACAGATTTTCTTCACTGCGGAAGTTGCTGGTCACTAAAGGTAAATCGCGAATGACCAAGCCTTGGGCTTGAATGGCGGGGGATTCTTCATCAGCGGCATTGATGCCGGTATTACCAATATGGGGATAAGTAAGAGTAACAATTTGGCGGGAATAGGAAGGGTCGGTAAGTATTTCTTGATATCCGGTTATTGAGGTATTGAAGACCACTTCTCCAACAGCCACACCCTCTGCACCAATGGCGCGACCATGAAATTGGGTTCCATCTTCGAGAACCAATATAGCTGACTTAATCAAAACGCCCTCCAGAATGAATAACAAGTCGCATCCGATGCATATTAATTCAGAATTAATCCTTTGAATCAATGCCAATTGATGATTTTTGTCAAAATTTTGGCAAATTGCGCGCATTCTAATGATGAGAGAGGGACTTGTCTACAAAAAATACCTTTTTTGTTGGCTTTTTTACAAACCTCAGCCCTACATTGAGTGAATACACCTAAAAAGAACAAAAAAGTAGGTTAAAACAGTCGATTAATGTGAAATTAAATTTTAAAACAGAAAAACAGTGTGGTTTTTCCATTCCAATGGCAAAAAAGTAAAAAAAAGTCAGATTATTACCATAAAAACAAATAAAAATTCAGATTATTAAAATAAAAACTAAAAAAATCGAGTAATTACGCAATTAATCTAAAATAATTGCGTAATTACAATTAGTTATAACAATAAATAATTATAAATTTTCAAGATTAAGGACGTCTTTCATATCATAAAGGTCATTGTTTTTAGCATTCAACCATATTGCAGCTTTAATAGCTCCATTAGCAAAGGTCATACGGCTTGAAGCTTTGTGACTTATTTCTACACGCTCACCAATATCTGCAAAAATCGCGGTATGCTCTCCAACGATATCACCCGCCCTCACAGTCGCAAATCCGATGCTTTTCGGGTCACGCTCACCAGTATGACCTTCTCGGGTATAGACCCCACAGGTTTTAAGATCACGCCCTAAAGCATGAGCGATAGATTCCCCCATTGCCAACGCCGTTCCTGACGGAGCATCCACTTTGTGACGATGATGGGCTTCAATGATTTCGATATCCGTATACTCCCCCATAACCGTGGCGGCTTTTTCCAGTAGTTTCAGCACCAGATTGACACCAACACTGAAATTAGCAGCAAAGACGATAGGAATATCACGAGAAGCGTCTTCAATCGCCTGTTTGCCTGCGTCATCAAACCCTGTCGTGCCGATGACCATTGCCTTGCGATACTGGCGGCAGATTGCGAGGTAAGCTAGTGTACCTTCTGGTCGGGTAAAATCGATCAGGACATCAAAATGCGCAATAACACCATGCAAATCATCACTGATGGTAATACCATTCTTGCCGATACCTGCCAGTTCTCCCGCATCTGTTCCCACCAATGAAGAGCCTGAACGCTCCAGCGCCGCACCAAGCGTAGCACCATCCAACTGTTGGACAGCCTGAATGAGATGACGCCCCATACGGCCACTTGCGCCTACAACAGCAACGCGAATATCTGTATCAGCCATAAGGCCCTCGCTATAGATCGTTTTTAATTGAGGTGATAAAGCAAATTGTTTAACAGCTTAACTGGCGAGGACTGGCAGCGCCAGCATTAACGGCGTCGCTGGAACCGAATGCGAAATCCGGTGGTTTCTGAGTTGCACCGCATCCCCAGAGATTCTGGCAAAAGCCATCCGCCAGCATTGGGCCATTGAGAACAGTCTACACTCGGTGCTGCTGAAAAGGATTATTCATCTGCGCAAGCACGCATTTAGGGAATAGTGCTCGGCCAGCTCACTGTACCAACCGATAATTGGATGAATGGCCAGCAGTGGTATCCACCAGAACAGCAGCAAGAGTAGAACTTGAAAATAGCAGCAGACTGCTACCAGAGTTGGGTGAAAGGCGATGCTTCCAACATATATTTATAGTCAGGATCTTTCTCATGATCACCTATTTGTAAATGATGTTCATGCACGTGGGATTTTTTATAGGCATGGAAAGATTGTAAAATACCCCAGCCCCATAATACATGGGTAAGGTAATTATTCATCCACTTGTTACGAAATAGATTACTGTGTGCAGCTTCATGAAATAAACTAGCTAAGGCACATTGTCGTGCTCCAATAATAATAATGAAAAAGATATAAAAACTATAATGCACATAGAGGGAAATAAAAATTTCACTTATTAGTCGAATCCGCCCTTTAAATTTATTCATAATTTAATCAGTTATAACAAAAAGAGGAATTGATATGTCAGAAACAAAAAATTATACTGTCTTAGCACGAGAGGCATTTAATGAAGTTACTCCTATTCATTGAGATAATAATGATTATTTAAAAAAGTTAATTGAGCATAAGGATTTTTCTTTTTTATCTCTTATTCATTCTAAATGAGCTTAGAAGGTTTGGTTTTTTGATAAAAATGTCGCTCAGTTCAACGGTAATATTAGCAATAACTTTCACAATAGCATGCTTCTTACAGAAAATTCGGCTGTCGGTCTATTTTGGGGATTGGTAGTTTTATTACTGCTCCGATTATAGGTGCAGCTATGGACTATCAAAACTCTGCCTACACCATTTTGCTTAGTGGTCTTTTCATTATCGTTCTTTTTATATCTATCATTAATATGAAAATCCGGAGGTGAGTTATGATATCAGTGCAAAATTTTTTTCTAAAGGATAACCTTCTCTCTATTAAATCATTAGACTTAGACACTATAATGAATATTATAGATCTGGCTCAGAATTTTAAAGTATCAAAACCTGATAAAAAAATAAAAAAAAGAAATGAAGATATCCTTGTTGCTTCACTTTTTTTTCAGGCGAGTACAAGAACTCGCCTCAGTTTTGAAAGCGCAGCCAACCGTCTTGGTGCAAGAGTGATAGGTTTTGCTAATGGTGAGTCAAGCCGTTCTGGTTCAAGCTGGAATGAACAATTTACGGATACTGCACAAATGATCAATGCGTACGCCGATATTGCCGTTATGCGCCATGCAGAAGTTGAGTCTGTGCATAACTATTGTACAAAAAGCCGCCTTCCTGTTATAAATGCGGGAAATGGTGAAGGATTAAATGCAGAACATCCAACGCAGGCTTTGCTTGATATTTTTACCATTCATCAATCTTTCCCTCTTCATAAATCATTCACTTTATTATTATGCTGTCACCCCTCTTCCCGATCAGCGCGCTCCCTTCTCTTTTGTATCGCCCTGTTTCACAATATAAAATTATTACTTTGTACTGAAGAAAATTGTAAGCTTTTTCAAGAAGACGAAGCGTACCTTCGTCAAGCTGGTGTCACCTACGAATACCTCCATAACATAAAAGAGGGGTTGTGTAGTGCGGATGTTATTTATATGGCGGGTTATAAAGAAACAGCAGATCATTTACCCAATTCCAATTTGATGCTCACTCCTGATTTACTTTCATACTTACATCCCCGCGCCATAATTATGCATCCTCTTCCGCGAGGTTATGAGCTTCCTTATGAGTTAGATAATTCAGTACATTGTGCTTATTTTTCTCAGGCTGAGAACGGAGTTTTTGTTAGAATGGCAATTCTCCAAGGTTACTTCAACGTTATTGGCGGACGGTAAGGATTCGTGCGTAAACAGGAAGGGGTTTTGAGGTTTTTAGCCGGTTTAGTCGCCAAAGCGTGTCATTGTTTCTCGTCCATCTTTTCATCTGTTTTAGTTAATAAATCAAACATACCAAAAACAGGAAATTACACAAATTTATGGACATGGTCACGGAAATAGAAGTCATTATTACTAACTAGCTATAAAAATAAGTGCCCTTCATAGAAAGAACAAGTAATTTTTTAACATACAGATTATAAGGTCTACCATTAACAAATTAATTTATGGTAGACCCATTTCATATTGAAAGAGAAAGATTAATTAACCTCTTTCACCTCAACTCTCAATTCTTTTGGCACTTCAAAGACAATATTCTCTTCACGGCCATGCAGTTCGGTGACGGTATCCGCGCCAAAGACCTTCAAACGTTCAATAACCTGCTGAACTAAGATATCCGGCGCCGATGCTCCCGCAGTCACACCAATGGCGTTCACACCTTTGATCCACTCTGGTTTAATATCATCCGCCGAATCAATTAAATAAGCAGGTTTGCCTACCCGCTGTGACAGTTCAGCCAGACGGTTTGAATTTGATGAATTTTTCGAGCCAACCACCAAGACCACATCTGCACCTGATGCCAAGTCACGAACTGCTTCCTGACGGTTAGTCGTGGCATAACAGATATCATCTTTGCGTGGGCCAACAATGTTCGGAAAACGTGCATTCAGCGCATCGATCACTTCTGATGTGTCATCCACAGAAAGCGTCGTCTGAGTCATAAAGCAGAGGTTATTTTCATCCTTAACCTGCAGTTTCCACACATCTGCCGGTGATTCCACCAGATACATGCCGCCTTCAGGGTTATTGTATTGCCCCATCGTGCCTTCCACTTCAGGATGGCCTGCATGACCGATCAGAATCGCTTCTTTGCCTTTGCGACTCGCCCGTGCCACTTCCATATGCACTTTTGTCACCAGTGGGCAAGTGGCATCAAACAGCATGGTTAAATTACGGGAGCGGGCTTCCGCCCGAATAGCCTGAGAAACACCATGTGCTGAGAAGATCAGGATCGCACCATCAGGAACTTCTGCAATGTCTTCAATGAAAATAGCGCCACGTTCCCTGAGATTGTCAACCACATAGCGATTGTGAACCACTTCATGACGAACATAAATCGGTGCGCCATACAGTTCCAACGCACGCTCAACGATGCTGATGGCACGATCAACACCGGCACAGAAACCACGAGGGTTAGCCAGCAATATTTGCATGATTTTCCTCCAACTGAGGGTCAATCTCCAGCACTTCAATGTCAAAAGTGATGTTTTGGTCAGCCAACGGATGGTTAAAATCAACGATGATGGAACCTTCAGCCACTTCTTTGACTAAACCCGGCATTTCACTGCCATTCATGGCAGTAAATAGCATGATGGTTCCCACTTCAGGAATACCGGCATCGGCAAAATCACGGGGTGTAAAGTATTGCACCAAATCAGGGTTGGGTTTGCCGAAAATGGCTTCTCCCGCCAGCGTGAATTGATGTTTATCACCCACGTTCAAGCCAAGAAGTTGCTGTTCCAATGGCGCGGAGAGGCTGCCATCACCCAAGCGGAATAATGCAGGCTTACCTTGACTGTAAGTCGAGTCTGCCGTTGAGCCATCACTCAGCTTTAATGTGAAGTGTAATAAAACTGCACTGTGCACTTGCACCTGCGTTGACATATTGCTCACACCTATTACTCAAAAAATGATTGCACATATACCCGTTGAAACTGATTGGGTATAGATGAAATTATCAGCCCCAGTACCATTGACCGGGGCTGATTTCTTATTGTGATATCGATGCTGTTTTCTTGTCATCCGGGCTGATAAAGCTCTCTATGATGATGAAAGCTGCCCCGATGCAGATCGCAGAATCTGCAATATTAAAAGTAGGCCAGTGCCATTCCCCGACGTAAAAGTCGATGAAATCGACAACAAAGCCATGTACCAGCCGATCGAACAAATTCCCCAATGCCCCACCAATCACCAAGGCGTAAGCAGCATTACTCAGTTTCTGCTTGGCACTAGAGCGGTACATCATCACCAGCAGTACAGCAGAGATGATGATAGCCACCAATGCAAAGAACCAGCGCTGCCAGCCGCCCTTATCAGCGAGAAAACTGAACGCAGCCCCCGGATTCTGAGCATAAGTCAGATTGAAATAAGGTATCAATGGCGTGGATTCATACAGTGTGAAATGCTGCAACACTAACTGTTTGCTTCCTAAATCCAGTATTAATACCACTACAACCAGCCAAAGCCAGCGAAGTCCAGTGGAACAAATGGGTTTATTCATCAGGCAAATTTACGCTCTTCGCCGTTACCGGCAACGTTAGTCACACAGCGGCCGCAAAGTTCTGCATGTTCCGCCACCAGCCCCACGTTTTTAGCATAGTGCCAGCAACGTGGGCATTTTTCTCCATCCGCTTTGCGGAAAGCAACTTTTAAACCTTTAAGTTCACTCTGCTGTGCATCGTCACCCGCTGCGGCATAAGTGGCAACGTCAACCTGAGAAGTCAGCAGAACAAAACGCAATTCGTCAGAAAGTTTGTTGAGTTTTCCTGCCAGCGCTTCGTCAGCATAGAGGGTAACTGCGGCTTCCAGTGAACTGCGGATATGTTTATCAGCACGAGCCTGTTCCAGAACCTTGTTCACTTCACCACGTACTTCCAGCAATTCAGCCCAGAAAGTATCGTTCATATCTGCGCCATCTGCCAGACCAAACAGCCCGTCGTACCACTCTTCAGTAAAGACATACTGGGCGCGGTTGCCCGACAGTTCATTCCAGACTTCATCAGCGGTGAAGGAAAGGATCGGCGCCATCCAGCGAACCAGTGCTTCTGCAATATGGAACAGGGCGCTCTGGCAACTACGACGAGCCAGACCATCGCTCTTCGCGGTATACTGGCGGTCTTTAATGATATCCAGATAGAATGAACCCATTTCTACGGAGCAGAACTGCATCAAACGTTGAACGACAGAGTGGAAATCATATTCGTCATAGCATTTGAGGATATCAGCCTGTGCTGCCTGAGCTCGGCCCACTGCCCAACGATCCAGCGCAACCATATCTTCCGCTTTCACCATATGTTGTTCCGGGTCAAAACCATTCAGGTTTGCCAACAGGAAACGAGCGGTGTTACGAATACGGCGGTACGCATCGGCAGAGCGTTTCAGGATTTCGTCAGAAACCGCGATTTCACCAGAATAATCAGTGGATGCCACCCACAGACGCAGAATATCCGCACCCAGTTTGTTCATCACATCTTGCGGGCTGACGGTATTACCAATGGATTTGGACATTTTGCGTCCCTGCTCATCCACGGTGAACCCATGAGTCAGAACTTGACGGTAAGGTGCCTTGCCTTTAATCGCTGTAGACAGCATTAATGAGGACATGAACCAGCCGCGGTGCTGATCGGAGCCTTCCAGATAGATATCTGCTGAGTTGCCGTGGAATTCTGGACGAGCATCTACAACAGAGGAGTGAGTACTTCCTGAATCAAACCAAACATCCAGCGTATCCGGCGCTTTGACATAATCAGCGGCATCAGCACCCAGTAATTCTGCGGTGTCCAGATCCCACCATGCTTGAATACCATCTACCTCAACACGCTTGGCAACTTCTTCGATCAACTCTTGTGTACGTGGATGCAACTCCTGCGTTTCTTTGTGCAGGAACAGGGACATTGGTACGCCCCATGTACGCTGACGGGAGATACACCAATCCGGACGGTTTTCTACCATTGATTCAATACGTGCCTGCCCCCAGCCCGGTATCCACTCAACGCCTTTGATCTCTTTCAGTGATTGTTCACGCAGACCGTTCTGATCCATGCTGATGAACCACTGTGGAGTCGCACGGAAGATGATCGGTTTTTTGTGACGCCAGCAGCAAGGGTAGCTGTGCTGTAATTTTGCCACATTCAGCAGAGCGCCTTTTTCTTGCAGCAGTTCAACGATAATATCGTTCGCCTTGAAGACAAATACGCCATCCAGTGAAGGATAAGTGCCAGAGATATAGCAGCCATTCGGCCCGACTGGATTCGCAATTTCAAGGCCATATTTCAGGCTGATAGAGTAGTCGTCCGGACCGTGACCACCCGCAGTATGTACCGCACCTGTACCTGCTTCAAGCGTAACGTGATCGCCCAGAATTGCAGGAACGTCGAAGCCCATGAATGGGTGGTTGAAGCGCAGCAGTTCCAGATCCGCGCCAGTGCAGTCACCCAGCACTTGCCATGAAGTCATGCCCGCACGCTGCATGACGGATTCAACCAATTCGGCCGCCAGGATCAGGCACTCATCTTCTATTTTGACCAACTGATAAGTGATTTCGGCATTCAGTGAAATAGCGCGGTTAGCTGGCAATGTCCACGGTGTGGTTGTCCAGATAACCAGAGAGACCGATAGGCCAGGAGACTGTATATCAAATTTGGCATACACCGCATCCGCATCAACAGCCTTGAAGCGAACGTCAATGGAAGGCGAAGTTCTGTCGTAATATTCAACTTCTGCTTCTGCAAGGGAGGAGCCACAGTCAGTACACCAATGAACGGGTTTAACGCCTTTCAGCAAATGACCGTTGCCGATGATACGACCCAGTGCACGAATGATATCGGCTTCGGTTTTGAAATCCATCGTCAGATAAGGTTTATCCCAGTCGCCCAGAACCCCCAGACGCATGAAACCGGCTCTTTGTACTTCGACCTGGCTCATTGCATATTTGCGGCACTCAGCACGGAATTCAGCGGCGGAAAATTTTTCCCCCGGCTTGCCAATAATCTGCTCAACCTTGAGCTCAATCGGCAAACCGTGGCAGTCCCAACCAGGAATATAAGGCGAATCGTAGCCTGACAACCCTTTGGACTTAATAACAATATCTTTGAGAATTTTATTGACTGAGTGACCAATATGAATATCGCCGTTTGCATAGGGAGGGCCATCATGCAAAATAAATGTTTTCTTACCAGATTTCGCTTTTCTAATCGCCTGATACAAACCTTCTTTGTACCAACGTTTCAACATATCTGGTTCGCGCTTGGCTAAATCCCCGCGCATCGGGAACCCTGTTTCCGGTAAGTTCAGGGTGTCTTTATAGTCACTCATTATAGATTCTCAGTTCCAATTTTCCGCTAGATACATGACTCGGATCGCTGCAAAAGATAATCCCTTGCAGCAACCACATCATTTGCGATTTGCTGTTTAAGCGCATCAAGCGAAGCAAACCGCTGTTCATCACGCAATTTTTTGCGTAATACCACATCAATATGACGCCCATACAGATCCATTTGGGTATCAATCAAATGTACTTCAAGTTGCTGGCCCAGACCCGAAACTGTGGGTCGATTACCAATATTAGCGACACCCGGTAAGGGTTTATCGCCCAATCCATAAACTTCCACAGCATAAACGCCCTTTACAGGGGCAACCAGACGTTTCAACGGTAAGTTTGCCGTAGGAAACCCAATGGTACGTCCTAAGCGGTTACCGTGAACGACTCTGCCACTTATGCTGTAAGGATGCCCCAATAATGTTTCTGCCAACGCCAGATCATCATCTTGCAGCGCCTGACGAATAGCGGTACTGCTGATCCGCAGGCCGCTGTCACAGAAGCTGTCTGTGCTGGCAACATCAAAACCGTATTGTTTACCCGCTTGTTGTAAATAGTGAAAATCTCCGAGGCGATTTTTGCCAAAACGGAAATCATCCCCTATTGCCAGAAACTTAACACCCAGTTTTTCCACGAGCAGCCGTGAAACAAAGGCTTCAGGTGAATTAGCTGCGAAATTTCGGTCAAATTTCACACATAACAGATAATCAACGCCATACTGGGATAGATATCTTATTTTATCTCTCAGCCGTGTCAGGCGGGCTGGCGCTTTATCGACAGCAAAAACTTCCAATGGCTGCGGTTCGAAAATCATGACCATCGTCGGTAACCCGGAACGCAGCCCTTCTTGTTTCAAATGTTTCAATAAAGCCTGGTGCCCGCGATGGACACCATCAAAATTACCAATCGTCAGCACGCAACCATGGTGACGCGCCCGGATATTGTGTACACCGCGAATTAGCTCCATAGCTGGCTCAATACCGTGGAAATTGCCGGATTATACCTTGTACAGCGCACAAGGTTAACCCACGATCACAAAGGGTTTTTAATTAATAACCTGATTCTTACAATAAAAACAGGCCAGATGCCCGAAAAATATTTAATTTATCTCACTTCTTAGTGATTCATTGAGTTTTTTGTTGCGAAAGACTGTATTCCCTTTCAGTAAGCTGATAAAATCCTGCCCCATCACAACGTAATCAGCGTCGCTGTACAACGGCGCTTATTTACACAAATCCATTGACAAAAGAAGGCTGAACATGCATATTTCTCGGCCTTTGAATTGTCCTCGCTAGAATATATTTGGGAGTTGGACCTTGGCTAATATCAAATCAGCTAAGAAACGCGCCATACAGTCAGAGAAACGCCGTCAGCATAATGCGAGCCGTCGTTCTATGGTGCGTACTTTTATCAAGAAAGTATACGTAGCTATCGCTTCTGGCGATAAAGAAGCTGCACAGAAAGCATTCAATGACATGCAACCAATTGTTGATCGTCACTCCTGCAAAGGTCTGATCCACAAAAATAAAGCAGCACGTCATAAATCTGCTCTGGCAGCGCAAATCAAAGCAATGTAATTATTGTTTTTGATCATGCTGAAAAAACCGGCTTAGTGCCGGTTTTTTTGTATCCGTAGTTTTAAGTTTCAATATGATTTTCAGTGTTGTTTTTTGAGTGGCGCACTGAATAAAGCAGAAAAATCCTTGTTACACACCCGTTGAACCGCCGGATGTTGGATCATGCGCTCCGCAAAAATGACATAATATTCTTCCTTCACGGCATCCAATCGACCAATCTCAACGATATCACTATCAACGAAGATATCACTGGCATAGAAAGAAGGCGCAATAAAAATAGCGTTATGGTACATGCCAAATGCTTTCATCAGCGCAGCATCATCAAATTCACCCAGCACTTCAACTTGCAGGTTTTTATTACGTATCCATGTCAGAAGTTTCCTGCCCAGCATCGAACGGCGACCGGGGATCAGTAAACGGAGCTCTTCCAGACATTCTGGAAACGGTTTTTTTGGGATCGGCTGACGGCAGTAAAAGCTGACGCTGCATTCGCCCAGTTTCACTGAGAACAACCCTTCTTGCTGAGAAGAGTCAACCGGACAATCTGACAGGATCATATCGAGCTTATGCTGGCTCAGTTGCTCAAGCAGCATTTCATGGGTTGATTCAAAACAGCGCAGGTGGATTTTCTCATGCTCTACGACTGTGGTTTCCAGCACTTTGCTGACTAAGCGCTTGGACAACGCATCTGCTACACCCACATCAAACAGCAGATTTGATTCTCGGCTGTAAGTGACGATATCCAGCATTTCGTGACTGAGCATAAACATTTTATCTGCATAACGAAAAACCAATTGCCCCAACTCAGACGGAACCAATCCTCTCCCTTGACGCTTGAACAACTTTCCACCCAGACGTTCTTCCAGAGCCTTAATCTGACCAGTAATGGTCTGTGGCGTCAGGTATAACGCCTCTGCTGCCCCAACAACGGAGCCTTCCTTGCAGACATGCCAAAAGTAATAAAGGTGGTTAAAGTTTAAATGTGAAACCCGCATAAATTTTTATCCTAAATTAATCTATTCATCTGCGTTTGGCGATGTTTTCTCTCTGGCAAAAGTATATTCAATAACCCATAACCAATGACGGCTGCTGCTGTTGAACCAATCAATATGCCCAAGCGGGAGTAGGTACTGAAAGCGTCATTTAGACCTTCAAATGCCAGACCAGAAATAAAGATAGACATAGTAAAACCGATCCCACACAGTACCGAGACGGCAAAGATCTGCCTCAGATCAATTTTTTCCGGTAATTTGGCAACGCCCAGTTTTATTGAGATCCAACTAAACAGAAAAATACCCAGAGGCTTGCCAATAAACAGACCAAGGGCAATCCCCACTGGCAACATCCCCGTTAACCCGTTCAATGTTACCCCCTGTAACGAGACGCCCGCATTGGCAAAAGCAAATAATGGCAGGATTAAATAAGCTACCCACGGATGCAAACCATGCTCAAGGGATTCAGAAGGTGAATGACCTTTTTTGCAGCGCAAAGGGATCATGAACCCAACGATGACGCCAGCTAATGTTGCGTGAACACCGGATTTCAGGATACAAACCCACAGAACGGCACCGACCATCAGATAAGCAGATGTTTTAGCTATTCCGCGCCAGTTCATCCAAGCCAGAAGCGCTATCATAGCCCCTGCCAAGCCGAGGGCAGCTAACGAAACGGTTTTGGTGTAAAACAGGGCAATAATAATAATGACGCCCAAGTCATCAATAATCGCCAGAGCAAGCAAAAAGACTTTTAATGCTGTTGGCACACGTTTTCCCAGCAGTGCCATGACACCAAGCGCAAATGCAATATCTGTAGCGGCGGGGATAGCCCAACCCTGCCGAGCGATTTCATCACCACCGTTAAACAACAGGTAGACCAGCGCCGGTGCGATCATGCCTCCAACTGCGGCAATCGCAGGGAAAACGGCTTTGTCACGGCCAGCCAGCGAACCTTCCATTAATTCTCGCTTAACTTCCAACCCGACAATCAGGAAAAATACAGCCATTAAGCCATCATTGATCCAGAGCAACAGCGGTTTCTTAATTTCCAATGCGGCAAATTGTACCGCAACCGGAAGGTCGAGAAATTGGTGGTAGATACCCTGCAATGGCGTATTCGCCATAACCAGTGCAACAATCGCAGCAATAATGAGAATAATTCCTCCTGCTGCTTCTAACTTTAAAAACTGGCGAATGATTGCAGTCATGGATAGATAACCTATGAAGTTAATTAGGGCGCTCATGTTATGACAGTCATGACTTCGGAAAAAATCGATTATTTATGCGATATGAATCGGTATAATCGAATTATAACATTGAGAAAGTAACATTTTTTCTGTGACGGGTATATTGATATAAGCATCAAAAGATGTTTTTATCATCAATCTATTAACGTAATGACTAAAATATAGCCATGACAACTTTCCTATTATTATCTGTACTTGCTGCCGCCTTGTTACATGCCAGTTGGAATGCCTTAGTCAAAATCAGTGCTGATCGATTCTTGGGTATTTCAATTATCGTCTTTTTTGCCGGTCTGATTTCGACATCCGGATTGTTCTGGGTTGGATTACCCACACCCGCCTCTCTACTGTGGTTAATACTATCTTCCATCCTGCATATCGGTTATTGCCTGTTTCTGAGCCGTTCTTATGCCACAGGAGATTTAAGCCAGGTATATCCCATCGCCAGAGGGTGTGCACCGCTAATTACCGTCTTATTGAGTTGGATAATATTGCAGGAAGTATTACCGCCCTTTGCCATGTTGGGCGTCAGTTTAATTATCGCAGGGGTTATTTTGATCGCATTTCCTCACGGTAAGAAATCCATCCAGATGGATCGCAGGACATTAATCGCAGCCCTCACAACCTCAGTATTTACTGCCTGCTATACCTTGTCTGATGGGATTGGCTCCCGTGCCAGTGATAACGCCTTAACCTATATCTTGTGGTTATTCGCTATTCATGGCTGGTCAATGGGCGTGATTATTTATTTCAAATACCGGAAAACGGCCGGACACAACATACGCCAATACTGGAAGAAAGGGTTAATCGGTGGGCTAATGCAATTACTAAGTTATGGCATTGTCATTTGGGTAATGAGTCATGCTTCTATTGTGATGGTAGCCGCACTACGTGAAACTAGCGTGCTGTTTGCGATGCTATTATCTGTCTTTATCCTGAGAGAACCATTCAGCAAAATGCGGTTATTAGCCTGTGTCGTGATTGTGGCAGGGGTTATTTGCACTAAATTGGGGTAATACCACATTGCATAAACTCTCTAATTACCGGCACTTAGACAATTATATTTAATCTTTTATGAATACATCGCCATTAAGTTTAACAATAGCCAGATGTGACACTCTCTTGTTGCCATTTGCAATCGTCTTATATATCGATTTTTTATAGGGAAAAAGCTTGTAGAAGAAAGGAGACTGTAGATTTGTGAATTTTGGCATTGGTAATTGTAAATAGGATCACTCTATACCATTCCTTCATCTTATTTTTCCATCTACTACTACATTTTTTCTTTTTGGAGATCGACCAATTTAGCTTGAGTTTCCTCCACGGATTTTGTTATTTTGGAAAATCATTTAGAAATATCTAATAGTTAAAATTCAGAGAATAAATTAATAATAATGAAATTGAATATATATTTTATTATTATAATAATTACACTTCTTTTAAAATTAAATAATTTCCTTAAAAAACATTTAGTTATCTATGTTTTTACCAGACGGTTACAAAATAAAAAATAAAAAATAAAAAAATATTATGCTTTACATATTGATCTTAGCTTTTGACCTGATAATATTCCCTTTATCAGATGCGCTAATCATATCTATTTTATCATTGATTGGTATCTTCTGGTTAATTAAAATAGTACATTCACTATCATAAACCTAGGAGATGTATTATGAGCATTGTAAAAAAAAGCCCTCCCCTCAAGATCAAACTCGATAGCAGTAAGATTTTCTCTGTATCAGCGAATCGCATAGCACCGATTATGGATCAGGTAAATTAATCCATAACTACTGCCGCAAACAAAAAGTTTGCGGCAATCCTTTTTGCAAAATGAAATCTTTGCAGTTGTATATAATATGTAACTGATATAAATAATATTTTATTAAAAGGGTCACTTATGCTTGATATCTATGATGCTCGTCCAGATGTAAAAAGAGATCTTGAAATTAGAAAACAAATAAACGAACGCATAATCAATAGTCTTTACTATATATTAGAGCAATGTGATATCGCAGGGTTTGATTGTCAGATAGCTGAAGAGAAAATAAATGATTTAGATAGCAAAAAGAAAATAAGTGGAATAATACATGTACTACATAATAGGTTATTGAAAGCTATTGAGGATGATAACCAATCATTAATTATAAATGTATTGAATTCTTTCAAGGACTTAGATTATATTGAACAGACACCACGTACTATAGGTTTATTTACTGATGGATATACACAATCGTTGCATCAGTTTTATTATGATACATGTGATTATGGAATGATGAACACTTATGGTTATCATTTTGATGGGGGTATTCCTTCAAAAAAAGAATTAGAACATTCTAAATATGCTGTAGAACGAGCTTTAAATAGAATGAAGGAAGTTGATAGAGATTTATTTGATGAATTTAATACTTTAATCTCGGATATTATAATTCTTAACTCTCCTACAATGAACGCAGGCTCATCACTAAATACATTTGGTATTATAAGAATGAGCCAGTTGAGAGAAGGCCAGATTTGGACACGATACTTTGAAAATTTGGCTCACGAAGCCGGACATAACCATTTAAACATGCTTTTTTTTATTGACCCAATAATTTTAAACGAAGATAGTGGTACATATAAATCTCCACTGCGTCGCGAAGCCAGACCGTTAAGTGGGATATATCATGCAATGTTTGTTCTCGCTAGAACAATGCGTACTTTGAAGAAACTACGTACTCATTATGATTATGATCCAATATTAGAACGAGTGGACACAGCGTATAATAATGCCAACAATCCAGCTTCATTTGAAGATAAATTTTATGATTGTTGGAATATAATATTAGAAAATGCAAAATTGACAGATTTAGGAAAAAAATTAATGAATAGCACAAAAGAAATGGCTTTCGAATAAATATAATTAAGGCTAATAAAAATATGGCAATCACACCTCTTATTGAACTATATATTAACACTATCAAAGATAATAGAGAAATAAACATAGTAGACATAGTAGACATAGGTGCAGCTGAATTTAACACAACAAAAAACAATTATAACTCAATCATTAATTCATACCCGTTTAAAATTTATGGTTTTGAACCAAATCCTGATGAATTCGAAAAATTAAAAAAAATAAAGATCCAAAAGTTACATATCTCCCATATGCTATTGGAGATGGAGGTATACATAAGCTTTCTATTTTCCAAATTCCGGGATGCTCCTCTCTCCTAACGCCTAATATAGAAGAAATGAGTAAATATAAATCTTTTTCTGAATGGATGTTAGTTGTTGATAAGCATATCGTTAGAACAAAACGCCTTGATGATATAGATGATATAAAATATATAGATTTATTTAAAATTGATATTCAAGGATGTGAATATCTTGCTTTAAGTAACTCTTTAGAGAAACTTAAAAGTACTCTTGTAATTGAATGTGAAGTTGAGTTTGTAGAACAATATATAGGCCAGCCTAGATTTTCTGAAATAGAGATTTTATTACGTTCACAAGGCTTTCATTTTGTCAAATTCATGGGATATGGTACAAGACCTCTCAATCCCATGATCATAAATGAAAATCCTTTCATTTATGGCAATCAATGGTTATGGAGTGATGCATTATTCATTAGAAACATCAATGAATGGGACTCTCTGTCTAATGAAGAGCTTTGTACTCTAGCAATAATTCTCGCAGAATCCTATGAAATGTATGATTTTTCGTATAAGGCTATATCAATACTAGATCATAGAAATGATACAGAATATTCTGATATTTTTTTGAAATGGCTCAATGAAAATCTTATAGATAAATTTGAAATTAACTCAAATGATTATTCGCATCTGATTTTTAGCGATAGCCAAGATTGACATATTGATATTAACACATATGTCAATCTTATAAAAATCAATCCCGACTTGGCTTTTATTTTAGAGAATACAATGATAGAAAATGATAAGTCTATTTATGAAAAACGATATGATGTTCTAATAATAATTTGCTTAACTGCATTTATTATACCATTAGTATTTACCGGATCTGCAATTTCTCTTCATGCTATGAAAAATGATATTGGAGGTGATAATGTTATGCTAGCATGGATAATAAATTCTTATGTCATTGCATTCGGTGGGTTTGTAATGGCAGCAGGAATTACAGGTGATTATATTGGGAGAAAGCTGTGTTTCATAGTTGGTTTGATTTTATTCTGCCTATCCTCTATGTGGATTGCAGTAAGTCATAGTCTACCAATAATAATTATTATGAGAGCGCTTGAAGGAATAGGAGGTGCACTAGTATCTACTTCTGCTACGTCATTGTTAGCTCAAGAATTTTATGGCAAAAATAAAACTATTGCTTTTGCTTTCTTAGGAACAGCGTTCGGAGCAGGACTTGCATTTGGTCCTCTTATCGCTGGTTTATTATTGATTTTCTAGGTTGGCGCTCACTTTATTGGATTATATCTTTTTTTTCTATCATTATGATTTCATTGGGAGGATGGAGAATTACTGAGTCAAGAAATGTCAACTCCACTCGTCTGGATTGGCTTGGCCTTATTATTTTTACTTTAGCTTTAGTATTATTTACATATGCACTTGTTTGGAGTGGTGAACATGGGATTAATAATATAGGAATATATGTTCTCATGTTTGTTGTATTTTTATTAATCATGGGTTTCTATATGGTAGAAACACGTATCACCTCTCCTCTAGTAGATATTTCATTATTTAAGATTCCTTTGTTTTTTGGTGTGCAATTGTTACCTATATTGACTGCTTTTAGCTATATATCACTTTTTGTATATTTACCAATGTGGTTTATAATGGGAGGTGGTTTCAGTGCTTCTGAAACTGGCCTCATTATTTTACCTTTGACTCTTCCGATGCTTTTTATTCCACTGTTTTCTGGTTATCTTGCTAAAAAATATCCAGTTAGTAATATTTCTGGAGTTGGCTTTCTTATCGCTTCTATTGGCGTATTTATCCTTATCAATTCTACATATGAAAAAATTTGGCTAGTCTCTTTTGCTATGGCATTGATAGGCATTGGTAACGGCTTGCCTTGGGGATTAATGGATGCTCTATCTGTCAGTGTTGTTCCTCAAGAAAAAGCTGGCTTAGCCTCTGGATTGTTTAATACTATGCGAATTGCAGGTGAAGCTATTGCTATCACGTTTGTAGGCTCATTAATCAATATTCTTAATTCAAAAAATATTAATGCTATTCCTATTATACATAGTGATCAAGTAGTGAGTTATGCCTATAGGGAAACATTCCAAGTTCTTTTTACAATGATATTTTCCTTGACTCTATTAGCTAGTTTTTTCTGTTTTTTCCTTTTGAGAGAAAGGAAATATAAATAAGAAAATCAGCGAGGGTGACAATCAATAATTTTGCTATTAATCTAGGGGGGATTTTATGTTTTCAGAAGATAATTCTCTTTTATTTTTTACATCACGGTTGATTCTCCGTCAATTTGAAATAAAAGATTTTGCCAAGTATCAAAGTTATCATTCATTGCCAGAAGTTTACAAGTTTCTATATAGTTATCCTCCAGCAGATGAGAATATGCATGCCCAATTCAATAGAGTTATGTCTCCTGCATTTAATAATAATGGAGATGAGGTAAGGCTTGCCGTCATTCTACGTGAAAATAATGATTTGGCTGGAGAAATAATGTTAAGACTAACGAATAAAGAGTCACAACAAGGAGAAATAGGTTGTATCTTTCACCCATTATATCAAAGAAAGTCCATTGGAACAGAATCTTTAGGAGCACTGATTGATATTAGTTTTGAATATTTTAGATGCCATCGGCTTTATGCAAAATTAGATGTTTTAAATCTTGGTTCTAAACGATTAGTTGAAAAACTCGGAATGCGTCAAGAAGCTCACCTATTACAAAATGAACGTGTTAATGGAATTTGGAGTGACATGTATATGTACGCAATTCTGCATAATGAATGGCAAGCACCAAAATTTTTAAAGCGATAATGAATTTATACATGAAATAATGGGTGAACTTCTGCCCACCCTATTTTCCATTTACATTATTGGATGTCTTCCCATTTAGTTATTATGCGGCCGACAATCCCATATTCAACAGCTTGCTGTGGGCGCATCCAGTAATTCCTATCAGTGTCCTTTTCTACTTTTTCTATCGATTGTCCCGTAGCATCACTGATAAGTTTATTTATACGGCTGCGTATAAATAAGAATTCCTTAGCTTCAATCTCTATATCTGATGCTTTTCCTTGATATCCCCCTAAAGGTTGATGAATCATAAAACGAGTATTAGGGAGAGAATAACGATTTTCTTTCCTAGCGGCAAGAAAAATGGTAATACCAGCACTTGCAACCCAACCAGTACCTATTATAAAGACTTCTGGTCTTATAAATTTAATCAAGTCATGAATGGTATCACCAGCCTCAACATGCCCGCCTTGACTGTTAATAAAAATCTTTATTGGATCGTTATTTATTTCTTGTAAAACTAATAGCTGAGTTGTTACCTTTTCGGCTAGTGCTTGATTAATTTCGCCAGATATCATGATACATCTTGATTTCAATAGCTTACCTTGTTCGTAGGGCATATCTTTAAGGGGATTAGTAGAGTCTTTTTGGGCATCTTTTGGGGAATCTTCTAACATGATTCAGACCTCATTTGGATTTAGTAGAATATTTTTGACTCGATGTTCTGCTTATAAACTATAACAAACTAGCTATCGATTATCCAACTCTCTAAACAGAAAATATATCTTTTAATCAGTAAACTTGACTAAAATATAGAATATTTTTATCTGATATATTTTAATTAATTATTGATAGATTATTTATATTGATATTATATTTTTTATCGTGTTTTATCCAATATGCTATAATTTTCATTCATCTGGAAAAATACTACTAATCACTAGAATTTTAATACATTCTCATGAATTCTCTCTCCATGAAAAAAATTAATTAATGACTTATATTTGATAATTAAACTTCTTTCTTATTATTATTTTCCTAATAATAAGTATATAAAATAGTGCGTTACGGAAGTTTTCATATGTAATTATATAAAAAAAGAAAATTATCTATAGATTAGATTACATTTTCCTGACTTATCTGTATGCGCATTTTTGAAATTAATTTGTAGATGGGGAATATCTAAAGTGAAAAAGAATTTTTCCTGCTTCTATGGCAAAAGTAAGGGGTAAGATTGAGATGAGAACGACTGCTGAATATATTCCCCTGATTATCAGAGCAAAAAGATAATCAAGGGAACGATTATTCTCGATCTTACAACGATACCGAATTACTTGGTCAAGTCGTCAAAAAACTTCTTCACCCCATCGATGAAAGTCTTGGAGCGTGGGCTATTGGTTTCGCCACTCTTGCCGCCCAAAGATTCACCCAGCTTGCGCAGTAAGTCTTTCTGTTCGTCGTTCAACTTCACCGGAGTTTCTACCACGACACGGCACAGTAAATCGCCCTGAGCGCCGCCACGAACGGATTTCACGCCCTTGCCTTTCATGCGGAACAATTTACCCGTCTGAGTTTCCGCAGGGATTTTCAGGCTGACACGGCCATCAAGGGTTGGGACTTCAATTTCGCCGCCCAGTGCCGCAGTTGCGAAGTTAATCGGTACTTCGCAGTAAAGGTTGCTGCCATCACGCTCGAAGATATGATGTGCCTTGACCTGAACCTGAACATACAAATCACCTGCTGGTGCACCGTGTTCACCCGCTTCACCTTCACCCCCCAAGCGAATGCGATCACCGGTATCGACGCCTGCTGGAATTTTAACGGACAGGGTTTTGTATTTCTCAACACGGCCATGCCCATGGCATTTGCCACAAGGCGTTTTGATGACTTTTCCACGTCCATGACACTGAGGACACGGCTGCTGAACCGTAAAGAACCCTTGGCGCATATGCACTTGCCCAGCACCGTGACAGGTTGAGCAGGTTTCTGGGCTGGTACCCGCTTTTGCACCACTGCCATGACAGGTATCACAGGATTCCAGGGTAGGAATGCGGATCTCTTTGGTCACACCACGGACAGCTTCTTCCAGTGTCAAGTCCATATTGTAACGCAGGTCAGAACCACGGCTAGGACGCTGCTGACGACGGCCACCACCGAAGATATCCCCGAAAACGTCACCAAAGACATCGCTAAAATCAGCCCCGCCACCGAAACCGCCAGCTCCACCACCCATACCACCTTGTTCAAAGGCAGCATGACCATATTGGTCATAAGCAGCGCGCTTCTGTGCATCCGTCAGGATCTCATACGCTTCTTTAATTTCTTTGAATTTACTTTCTGCTTCTTTATCACCCTGATTGCGATCAGGGTGATATTTCATCGCCAGCCGCTTATAGGCCTTTTTTATCTCTTTCTCTTCTGTGGTTTTGGAAATGCCCAAAACCTCGTAATAATCTTTTTTTGCCATTGTTTTGTTTACCCTTGACACGCACACACGGGCGTAGAGTTACCTCAACGCCCGTGTCAGTTAACAAGTAACAGGCGCCCTGTTACTTTGCCCGCTAAGGGCTATTATTTTTTGTCTTTAACTTCTTCGAATTCAGCGTCTACAACGTCGTCATCTTTTTTCGCGGTGCCCGCGTCAGCAGCACCTTCCTGAGCCTGTTGCTGTGCGATTTCCAGAAGTTTCTTAGAAGCTTCAACCAGTGCCTGAATCTTCGCTTCGGTTTCAGCTTTGTCTTCGCCTTTAACAGCAACTTCCAGCTCAGAAACGGCTTTCTCGATCCCTGCTTTGTCATCCGCAGTCAGTTTGTCGCCTGCTTCTTCAACTTGCTTGCGAGTACCGTGAATCAGCTGATCCGCTTGGTTACGAATTTGCACCAATTCTTCAAACTTACGGTCAGCTTCTGCATTCGCTTCTGCATCACGTACCATCTGCTGGATTTCTTCTTCGTTCAGACCAGAAGATGCCTTGATGGTGATTTTTTGCTCACGACCAGAGTTTTTGTCTTTTGCAGAAACATGCAGGATACCGTCAGCATCGATGTCGAAGGTCACTTCGACCTGTGGCATACCACGAGGTGCTGGCTGAATACCATCCAAGTTGAATTGACCCAGAGATTTGTTATCACCGGAACGCTTACGCTCACCCTGCAATACATGGATCGTTACCGCAGACTGATTGTCTTCCGCAGTAGAGAACACTTGGCTGTGCTTAGTTGGGATAGTGGTGTTCTTCGTGATCAGCGCAGTCATCACGCCGCCCATGGTTTCGATGCCCAGAGACAGTGGCGTTACGTCCAGCAGCAGAACATCTTTCACTTCACCTGACAGTACACCGCCCTGAACAGCCGCACCCATTGCAACGGCTTCGTCTGGGTTGACGTCTTTACGCGGCTCTTTGCCGAAGAAGTCTGCAACCGTTTTCTGCACCATTGGCATACGGGTCTGACCACCAACCAGAATCACGTCTTGGATGTCAGATACAGACAGGCCAGCATCGTTCAGGGCGACTTTCAGCGGCTCCATGGAACGCTTAACCAAATCTTCAACCAGTGATTCCAGTTTTGCACGAGTCACTTTGACGTTCATGTGCTTAGGACCCGTCGCATCCGCAGTGATGTATGGCAGGTTCACGTCTGTCTGCTGTGCAGAAGAAAGCTCGATTTTCGCTTTTTCTGCGGCTTCTTTCAGACGCTGCATTGCCAGTGGATCGTTACGCAGATCGAAGCCTTGCTCTTTCTTGAACTCATCAACCAGATAGTTGATCAAACGGCTGTCGAAGTCTTCACCACCCAAGTGGGTATCACCGTTGGTTGCCAAAACTTCATACGTTTTTTCACCGTCAACTTCGTCGATTTCGATGATAGAGATATCAAAAGTACCGCCACCCAAGTCATAAACTGCGATGGTGCGGTTACCGACTTCTTTGTCCATACCGTAGGCCAGCGCTGCTGCCGTTGGTTCGTTGATGATACGCTTAACTTCCAGACCAGCAATACGGCCAGCATCTTTGGTCGCCTGACGCTGTGCATCGTTGAAGTAGGCAGGAACGGTAATAACCGCTTCTGTCACTGGCTCACCCAGATAGTCTTCTGCTGTTTTCTTCATTTTTTTCAGAACTTCAGCAGAAATCTGAGGAGGGGCTATTTTCTGATCTTTAACTTCCAGCCAAGCGTCGCCATTGTCTGCGCCAATGATTTTATATGGCATGATAGAAACGTCACGCTGAACTTCTTCGTCCTGAAAACGACGGCCAATCAAACGCTTGATGGCGAACAATGTGTTTTGCGGGTTAGTTACAGCCTGACGTTTAGCTGGTTGACCAACCAGAGTTTCACCATCCTGAGTATACGCGATGATAGAAGGTGTGGTGCGATCACCTTCGCTGTTTTCAAGCACACGAGCAGTTGTGCCGTCCATAATTGCTACACAAGAGTTGGTAGTTCCCAAGTCGATACCAATGATTTTACCCATCTAAACGCCTCCACAAAGAATTCATATATAAGTCAAGTTACTTAACAATATGAGGACGGATGTTTGTTTTTCAATGGCACTGATTGCCTGAAATTCCTCATTTTTATACTTTCGGCTAAACGCCGAAATGTCGCTAGTAACCGCGGTTGAAACTTAAATGGGGGTCATTCATTCAATCATCAAGGGTTGCGTTGAAAAAAATTAAGTTTAATAAAAAAATTCTTTTCCAGCCCATTGTTTAGTTTATGCCATCACATTATTATGCGCCGCCCTTTATGGTTTATTGGCGCTGTCAGATGCCATAAAGCCTTTTTAATATCTTGTTTTATTTGTTTTTTCCAGAGGAAATATGCATTCTAATCAGTTGGCGAATCCAGGCCCGTTGGGTTTGATGGGCTTTGGCATGACAACAATTTTGTTGAATTTGCACAATGCAGGTTTTTTCCCATTGGCATCTGCCATTTTGAGCATGGGAATTTTTTATGGTGGTTTGGCTCAGGTGCTGGCTGGCATTATTGAGTACAAAAAAGGGAATACCTTTGCCGCAACCGCATTTACCTCTTACGGTATGTTCTGGCTGAGTCTGATCGGTTTGTTGTTCCTGCCAGCAATGGGTCTGGCAGACGCCACCAGTCATGAATTCCTCGGTGTTTACCTCGCGTTATGGGGTATTTTCACTCTGTTCATGTTCTTTGGGACTTTGAAAGCTAACCGGGTTCTGCAATTTGTGTTTGGCAGCCTGACGCTGTTGTTCGCACTGCTGGCAATTGGCAACATCACAGGCAATGCCAGCCTCCTGACCTTCGCAGGTTATGAAGGTATTGTCTGCGGGGCAAGTGCTTTCTATCTGGCTATGGCTGAGGTTCTGAATGAACAATATGGCCGTACTGTTCTGCCGATTGGCGAAGTGAAGCACGCCTGATAATATCAGGCAGGCAACGCTAGCAAAGCCCGATTAAACAGGATGAGCCATTACGCTCATCCTGTTTTTTTACGTCACTTTTTTCTGACGCGCAAATGTAACCCCAAGAGTATGCCTACCGCAGATAAAACCAGAACATAGTAAGCGGGCGCAAACTGGGTATAGGCCTGTAACAGGGTGACGAAAATCGGGGTCAGCCCACCAAAAATGGCGTAAGACATATTGTATGAGAATGAAATTCCACTGAACCGCACTTCCGGCGGATAGCTCTGAACCATGACAAAAGGCACGGCTCCAAGCACACCAACGGAGAACCCCGCCACAGCATAAGCACTGAATAATCTGCCCGGTTCATCACTGATATTATGGTAGAAAAACCATGAGGCTACAGCGAGCAGAACGCAGCCTGCCACTAAAACCAGACTGGCGCCCCATTTATCGCATAAATGACCGGCCAATATACAGCCGATTGCCAGCATGATAATCGCCAGACTGTTGGCTTTCAGGGTGAGTGACTGCTCCAGATGGAAAACGGTCTGCATATAGGTCGGTGCCATCAAAATGACAACAACGATGCCCGCAGAGAGCAGCCATGTCAGCAACATGGAAACGATGATGGCATGTTTATGGTTCAAGATCACAGATTTCAGTGGCAGCCCTTCCGCCAATGCCTTACGTTCCTGCATTTCCTTGAAGACAGGCGTTTCCTGTAACCAGCGACGCAGATACATAGCACACAAGCCAAAAGCCCCACCAATAAAGAATGGCAGACGCCATGCCCAATCCAAAACTTCCTGCCTGGTATAAATGGAGGTAATGATCGTGGCCACCAGCGAGCCAAGCAAAATGCCAATGGTCAGCCCGGCAGTCAGGATCCCGCAAGCAAAACCGATGCGTTTATGAGGAACATGCTCCGCCACAAATACCCAAGCACCCGGCACTTCTCCGCCGATTGCCGCTCCCTGCATAATGCGCATCAGTAATAATAAAACAGGGGCAGCAATGCCAATCGTATCATAAGTAGGCAACCCCCCAATGATCAATGTCGGTAAGGCCATCAGCAAGATACTGAGCGAAAACATTTTTTTACGCCCAATCAAATCACCAAAATGCGCCATGATGATCCCCCCCAAAGGACGGGCGAGATAACCTGCCGCAAAAATGCCAAAGGTTTGGAGTTGCCGGAGCCACACAGGGATGTCCGCAGGGAAAAATAGCTCGCCGAGCACAACGGCAAAAAAGACAAATATAATGAAGTCATAAAACTCTAAGGCTCCACCCAGAGCGGCCAAAGACAGAGTTTTGTAGTCTTGTTTATTTAACGCACGATTATGATGTTGCGACATAAGTTACCGATTTATAGTTATAAAATAGGGATTCCATGATTTCTACCAATAACCCTACCAGACTTTAACTCAGACAAAAATAAGACTTATTCGATATTTTAAGATATTTATTCTGCAATTTGTCAGTGATTTTATTCTGATGACATAGGGATTCATGCTTGCTTTAATGCGGGGAATCAAGAGATGGGAAAGAGGAAGAGTACGCAGTCCATATGTTAAATACAGTCAGAATACCTGAGCACTCCCCATATATACCCCATCGATTTCAGTGAATTATTCAGGCAAATATTGCTTCAGCAATGAAATCACAGTTTCAATATCCGGCAAGGAAGGATGCCCAACCATCTTTTGCAGTGATGCGTCAAAGTTTTCATGCCAAACAGGTTCAATAACGTGATAGCCATCATCATTCAACTGCCTGATATTGCGACGTGTTGCATTTTTTTCCCACATAACGCTACCCATTACGGGAAAGAACAGTACCGGAAACGTGGAAGCCAGAATGACCGTCGTCAAACGATTAGGGGTCGCACCATGAGCAGCACTCGCCATCGTGTTTGCCGTTGCAGGCAGAACCGCCATGAGATCATGATCAGCCACAATGCGAGAAGGTTTATCGGTTGGCCAATCCTGTGGTTTTTCTCCGCTGATAACCCGATCGGCATAAAGAGCAACGGTTTCCGCTGGCAAAAAAGGGATAGCGCTGTTGGTCATCAATACCGTCAATGTACAATCAATCGCCGCCTTAATAGCCGAAAGATATCTGGGAAGGAGGACAATATCGACTGATCCCGTGGCTCCAATTAAAATCCTCGGTTTTGTTTTTTGATTAGTTTCATCATATTTCATGGGTAAATTGGCCTTTTTATTATCAGAATGTTTTTGATGATCAGAATAGGTTGTTAGCGATATTCATTGGCATATTCCAGCCACTCATCCAGCTCTACCAGGCAGAAATGTCTGCCACGCTCCTGCCATTCCCGTGGGTATCCCAAAGAGACTTCCACATGGGCAACACCATGAATATATTCGATATTGGGAATGTGCAAATGACCATATACCACCATACGTACCCCTTTTCTTGATGCCCACTGGCGAGTTTTTTCACTGCCACACCAAATCGAAAATTCGGTATTGCGCAAGGATTCGGTCGGTTTTCGGATAATCGGAAAGTGACTCATGAGCACAATGCCTTCACCATCCTGAATGTAATTCAAGCGTTTTTCGGTATATTGGATACGTTCCCGACACCATTCGATAATATTTTTATGGGGATAGGTTTTCAGGAAGAACTCATCGGAACTGATGATACCGCAGCGACGGGCGCGTTCTATAGCCTGATCTGCCGTATAATCGGTCGCATTTCTGAATGAATAATCGTATAGCGTAAATATGGGGGCAATGGTCACAAATGTGCCATCCCCCATAGGGTAACGATGGAATTCATCTTCTGGAGTGAGCACATTGTGCTGTCGGCAGATGTTTACCAGATGCTCATAACGCAGTACACCGGGTAATTTCACAGGATCTCTGGGACTGCACCAGAGTTCATGATTTCCCGGCGTCCAGATTACCTGTGCAAACCGTTGGGAAAGCGTACTTATGACCCATGTAAAGTCTGACTCCTGTTCTGCAATATCACCCACCAACAAGAGCCAATCGTCCGGTGTCGATGGTCTGAATGAATCGACTATCGCCCGATTTGCTGCATGGGATACATGTAAGTCACTGACAGCCAACAGCATGGTCTCACCTCACTATGACTAAGTTCTCGGAAAAATCAGGGCGTTCCCGGAGGTGCTTCCCCCCAGCCCCATTTTGGTACAGTTTCGCGGCGTGATGGTGCGGCGTCCGGCTGGGAATTGGCCTCTGCCCTGCGTGAACCCCATTCGATATAGGCCGCAAAGGCTGAACGAAACTCAGGATCTGACGGAAGACCGATTTCATCAGCAGACTTCATCAATAATTCTACCCATCTCGTCCGTTGTTCAGGCTGGATGCTTCTGCCCCTGTGCCGACTCAGCATGACTTTGAAACCACCACGCTCATCGGTATAGCGACTTTCTCCACCGAGCACTTCTTCCAGCCACATGCCAACATGGCCGGGATGATCGGCTTTCATATTTTTAAACAGGGGTTCAAGCAGTTCGTCTTTTTCAACCTTGGCGTAAAAGACTTCCATAAGGTGCATGAGTTTTTCTCTGCCCCCCATCCATTCGAATAAGGTTGGCTTTTCATTTGCCATAACATACCTCTCATATGAATACATGAATGACGTCGTCATTCTGACTATGACGATTCTTTGGTACTAATTAACCCAACTCCAGAGAACCAATGGCTCTTAATTTCTCTAAACGCCCCTTTGGTATGACCTTGCCCTTGTACATTCTGAATGTGTAAAACAATTCCCGTAGCCCATACTCTTTTGCCAGCGGGATAAATTGATTGTTATCGGTTTCAGGTGCATCAAATGTCACGGCTCCACCTGCCGGTACTTGCGCCAGCGCTGCCCTAAAAAGTGTTTCCAGTACATCGGCGTTATCTGCATGGAAAGGCCCAAGCCGATATCCATCTGTCGATTTGCGTATCCCAATAATGCCAGTGACCCCGGTATCTGAACGGGTACAGAAGCCATACCGTCCTTCTCCCCAGAACCAGTCTGCAAGCAATCTCCTACGATAAACACCGGTGCATTCAGCGTCGTAATGAATGACACCATCGATATTTATCTTAGTTATTGGTAATACCCCTGCGGGTTGAATAACCTTTTGAGTAATGACACCGGACATCCTGAAAGTACGGTAGTGAGGAACAAACCCCCTTTTTTCATACAGTGATGAGAGATGGCTGTTCCCATCGCAGCTAATTGTGCGGTGTTCTGCGTAGGCAATACCCGATTTCCATATTTTCCCTGCACAGACATGATTACGGAATTCAGGGGGAACGATATAATGCCCACCGTGTGTATAAGTATCTGAATAATTCACCATTGACATGGATGAAATAGGCATCCCATTACGGTAAGTAATAAAGAAACCATGAGGATCGACATTAAAGAAGCGTGAAATATCACTCTCGACCATATTCCACTGTTCAGTATTCGCCCAATGAAAGATAGTGGAGCGCCATTCGCTCGCCGTTACCCTCTTAAATACACACTTTTTGTTGCTCTTCTCACTCATATCCAATATATCCTTCCAACAATATTGCGGTATAAATGCGGAGACGAACATCTTTTATCTACCCGTGCATCCGTATATTAATTAACCAAGTGCTCATTATTTGAATGATGAACCATTGATTATTAAAGCCCCATCGATTTACTGATCATTTCCTGCAAAACTTCACTAGTTCCACCATAAATAGTTTGAGCGCGGCTATTAAGCCAGTTTTTACCCGCAACAGAATCACGCATATAACCTGCCCCGCCATGTAATTGCAGGCAGCGATCCGCGACTTTCATCTGGAGTTCCGTTGTCCACCATTTGATGCGAGCAGCATCCACCAAACTGAAAAGACCCTTGCTAAATTGCTCAACGGCGTTATCAAGATAGACGCGGGCAATTTTTACTTCGGTATCCAACTGTGCAAGGATAAAACGGTTGTACTGAAAGGAGCCAATCGGCTGGTCAAACGCTTTTCTTTCTTTCACGTAAGCCAGCGTGCTCTGTAAAATATGTTCTGCGCTGGCAACCGCCACCGCTGAGATACTGAGCCGTTCCCGTGGCATTGCCGACATGAAGTAATAGTTACCGAGGTTTTCACGGCCAATCAGATTGGTAACGGGAACTTTGCAATCATGGAAAAACAGTTCAGCCGTGTCGCTGCCATTCCAGCCAATTTTCTTCATGGGCTCTCCTCTGGAGAACCCGGCCATATCCCGCTCTATCACCAGCAGGCTGATCCCCTGACCTTGCTGACCCTGCTCTGTTTTTACCGCCACCACGATCAGATCAGCATTGATGCCATTGGTGATATAGGTTTTGCCGCCATTGACCAGATAGTGATCTCCCTGCCGCTTGGCCACGGTTTTGATATCTGCCGTATTAGAGCCACCGCTGGGTTCAGTCATGGCAATGGCTGCGACTCGCTTCCCAAGGCATAATTCCGGCAGCCACTTTTGTTTCTGCTCTCCACTGCCAAGGGCAAAAATGTAACTGGCAATAATATCGTTATGGGCGACGATCCCCGGTACGGTAACCCCAGCTCTGATAAGCTCTTCCGTCAGAATCACGGCAAAACGGTAATCATGTTTTCCCAAACCACCGTATTCGGGGCTGACACTGATGCCCAACAAGCCAGACTGACCCAACTTCTCCCAAAAAGAACGTTCCATCAGACCATTATCTTCCCAGGCCTGATGCTCAGGAACGATCTCACGTTCAAGAAACTCACGGCAGGATTTCCGGTAATCGTCAAAATTATCAATCTCAATACGCATATTCACTCCAAATTCGTTGTCAGCTTTATTGTTGCGTTCCACTGTCACTCAACAGTATTTGTTTAATGACATCCCAGTGCCGATAGACGGCAAAGTGATCCCCTTCAATACGGATGAGTGAAGTCTTGTGAGAAGTGTGATTTTTCCAAGCCTGCATATCTGCCAAACCGACATGTATGTCCTGGCTGGCTGAAACCAGCACCAGTGGATAATCCACCTGCATGTTACCAAGCTGAGGAAATTGGCTACGTATGAGGTAATCATTGCGTAATTGCCTGATGATGGGTTTTATCAGCGCCGGTTCGTTCAAAATCGCCTCAGGCGTTCCCTGATCTTCTCTGGTTTTCTGAATCAATTGTTCATCTGTCCATTCATGCCGTTCATCATACGGTTGAAGTTGAGGTGGCACAGAGCAGGACACCACACCAAACTGAGGGGTAAGTCCGTAACGCTCGTGCAGTACCTGACCTACCGCAACACTGAGTACACCACCAAAACTGTGACCGAATGTGATCCACTCCGTGATCCCCTGCGCCTGCTTCTGCTGAAAATCCGCCCAAATATCTGAGGCCAACCGATCAATCAACGGCTCCAACTCATGGATTTCAGGCTCTTTGGCTAGATGCCCCCGACCGGGGATCGCCACAGGCTGCAAGATCGCGGCTTTCGTGGCCGCCAGATCATTCAGCCAAGGACGATAAATAGCCGTTGTCGCCCCTGCATGTGGAAAGGCATAAATAATCCGTCTGCAATTAATGTTCATTTTCCCTCCGCGCTATCAGAAAGCTGACAATCCGCTCAGCCGTCATAATGGTCGTCAGATTGGTCGGCATCGAAGGAATGGTGGGAAACAGCGATGCATCGGCTACGGTCACTCCCGTGATGCCATACACTTGTCCATCCTCTTGAGTAGCGCTGTCAGGATCAGAGTCGGCTCCCATTCTGAGGGTTCCTGAAGCATGCCAGCCCGGATTAACCAGGTTCTTAATCGCGCTGTTCATGATTTCATCGTTGTAAATCATGGAATGAGACCAAAACTGGATGCCATCCAGAAACGCATCGACTTCCGGGTGCCGCAGGACTTCCCATATTTTACGAACACCGCCGACAAGACGGGCGATATCCGCAGGATTGCGGGTCAGTGGCAGGTCAATCTGGGGCAGCACGGTAGGATCGGCGGTGCTGATAAAAACACGCCCCAGAGCCTGTGGACGCATCAGCATCACGGAAGCCCCAACCAGCATGGGATAAGCGACACGATCTTTGAATCCCGGTACCGTCTCACTGGCAACATTGTTCAATAGCCCGATTTGCACATCGACTTTTGTGTCATAACCACTACTGATGCGGGCAGCAATTTGCCGCCACGGCAAGCCCGTTGTACACACGCCAGTTTTCGGTAATGACCAGAGCACGACTGATGCGTGGTCAGTCAAATTTCGGCCAACGGCGGGCAATTCCGCAATCACCGGAATGCCCAAAGCACGCAGATGTTCGGGATCGCCGACACCTGAACGCTGTAACAGGGTTGCCGAACCAATTGCGCCTGCACAGAGAACGATGTGTTCTGCGTGATAAACCTGTTCTTCCCCGGCCTGAATCACTTTTACACCGGACGCCGCCGTTCCGTTAAAAATGATCTGGGCCACCAGCACATCCGTCATAACGTGCAGGTTCTTTCTATGAAGAACAGGTTCAAGGTATGAGCGATAAACATCCACTCTTTCTGCCCCATTGATGACATTGGCAGGTACAGGCCCCACAGCGGGAGCCTCTCCGGCATTAAGATCATCCGCATAGGGAACACCAGACTGCTCACAAGCACGGGCAAAAGCCATGTCAAGGGGATGGATTTCCTCATGTTGCGGTCTGCGCAAACACATTGGCCCCAGTGAACCGTGGTTATCATCACCCGTACGATCGACATCATTCTCCAGATGTTTAAACCACGGCAGAACTTGTTCCCAAGACCAGCGAGGACAGCCCATTTTCACCCATTGTTCAAAATCGCTGGGAAATCCTCTAAAGGCAATGGCACCATTAACGGCAGAAGAACCACCAAGCACCTTTCCCACACGATAATTGAACGGTTTTCTTCCCCGGTGTTTGCGCTCTTGTTTTTTTTCATCTTGCAGGTAATGAGAAGGCGAAATGAGATCGGCGAACCGATCTTCACTGCGTACATTCGCTTCGTAATCCCAGTTATATCCCTCCAGCACCAGCCTTGACGCATCCCGAAGGGGGCTGGCCGGGTCATTAACATCAGATGCGTGACCTGCTTCAAGCAACAGCACCGATTTCGTACCGTTCTCAGACAGGCGCGATGCAGCCACACACCCCGCCGAACCGCCACCCACCACGATGTAATCGTATGTCTTGGTCATAGGTCACTCACCGCTTGAGATTGCATAATCGTCCCGATAATCCGAGAAAATGCCTGAATGTTGGAATTCATGAACAACCCTTCGATAATGTCCTGCTCTCCGGCGGGCGTGATATGAAATTCCTGTCGCAGAGCACTGAGCAGACCAACGGCATGCAGTGAGTCGCCACCAATATCGAAGAAACCATCGGTAACATCGAAGTCATCATGCTGGAGCTGTGCCTGCCAGAGTTGTAAAATTTTCGTTTCTATCTCATTGGCCGGATCGACGGCGATTGCTGTGTGTTCTTCGCTATCAGCCCAAGGAAGTGGTAGCGCCTTACGGTCAATTTTGCCGTTGCTGGTTAATGGCATATGAGCCAGCAACACGTAATAACTCGGCACCATATAGGACGGCAGTGTACTGCGGGCAATTTCCCTCAACTGTTCCTGAAAATGGGCAGGATCTTCTGATGTATCCGCAACAGAGGGAACCACGTAGGCCACGATATGCCGCTGACCTGTTTTGGCATGGACGGGGGCATCCATGACGACGTGACCGGCGTTTTCGTGGGTCAGAAGACAGGCTTCAATCTCACCTAATTCAATGCGGTATCCATTGATTTTCACCTGATTATCTTCACGACCCAGAATTTCTATCAGGCCGTTAGCCATATAGCGTCCCAGATCTCCCGTCTTGTATAACCGCTCGCCAGTAACAGGATGGGTAATGAATCGCTGCGCCGTTTTTTCGAGATCGCCCAGATAACCCAGAGTAACGCCCTCTCCTCCAATATAGAGTTCGCCGGTCACCCAGTTGGGACAAGGTGAAAGCCAATTGTTCAGGACATGGAATCTCTGGTTTGCCAATGGCTTGCCATAAGGAATACTTTTCCAATTTTTATCAATATCTTCAATTGGATAACATATCGACCAAATAGAACCTTCGGTTGCGCCACCAAGACTGATGATCGCCGTATTGGGCAGATTTTCCCGAATCCGCTCAGGCAAATCGATAGGGATCCAGTCGCCGCTCATCAGTATCAGTCTTAATTGTGTCTGAGCCAGATCGGCACCATTTCGGTCTACCAAAACCTTGACGGGAGCAGGCACGCTGTTCCAGATAGTAATCTGATGCTTAACCAGCGTTTCAAACCAGATTTTCGGATCATTAGCCGTTTCAGAGGTTGAAAAGACAACCTTTCCTCCTGCCCCCAGCACGCCGAAATAATCATATACGGACAGGTCAAATCCAGCAGGTGCAACGGATAAAACCGTGTCCTTTTCTGTCACATGAAATTTGCGATTGATATCCAGTACCGTGTTCGTCGCATTGCGATGGGAAGCCATGACCCCTTTCGGTTCCCCTGTTGAACCCGAGGTAAAGATGACATATGCCAAATCATCCAACGCTTGCACGGAAGAGAAATGAGCAGAGACCTTCTGTTCTGTATCCATTACCTCAGACATAAGGCACTCATCCAGATTGATCCGGAATAAATCAGCCAGTTCACCCTCGTTAAAAAGGCTGCTCTCAGTGACGATACCTTTGGCGGAGCAGCGCCTGAGCAAGTTCATCCGACGTTCTGCGGGAAGCTGAGGATCAATAGCGACATAGGCCGCTCCCGACATGAGAATACCCAATACCCCAAGCACCAATGCAGGGCCTTGTGGCAGAGAAACCGCCACAATATCATTTGGATGAATCTGGACTGAGGCACGAAGAGATTTTGCAACTTCACTGGCACCCTTGACCATTTCGGCATAAGTAAAGTGCTTTTCGCCCTGCACAAGGGCAATGGAATGGGGGAATTTCTCTGCGGCCTGCAAAATCATTTCATGCAAAAGTTGGGGAGCAAGATCAATATCCGTTGCATTAGCCTTGGCACGTTCTGCCATATCGGACGCAGGAAGCTTCACCAATGATCCGGTTTTGCCCCACACAGAATCGTCTTCGGCACAGGCGATGAGGAGCGCCATATAACTATCCAACATGGCTTCAACCATGCCATCGGGGAACAGCTCATTAACCGTATTCCAGTTAATCTGGACGATGCCATCAAGGCGAACGATTTGGTTTTCCAGCCATACCTGAGGGGTTTGATTACTGCTATAAACCTGCACCGTGCCAGCCCAGTCCATATCCGTAACAACATCGTCTAAATGGGCTGTCAGAGTATTGCTGAATACCACCGGTGCAGAAACAGCGCGGCTGCCATGACTGCGACGAGTCAGCTCCCTCAAGACCTGAACGCCATTGTAGGAAGAATGCCAACGATTCATCAGCAAATCAGTCTGAAGCTGTACTAACCGCTCATTGAAACTATCGTCTTCTGTCCCCTGTATTGCCAGTAATGTAGGTTGCAGGAAGTTCCCGACAATATTTTCAACCTCTGCAAAATAGGGACGACGACCGAGTTGCGTGATGGTCAACGTAAAAGTCTGACGTTTTGACCACTGACGGAGAACTTCTGCATAGGCTCCCAACAACAACGTTTCAAGCGTCAGTTTTTGCTGCTCTGCTTTTTTCTTAAGAGCGGATAAAGTTTCTGTGGCTATTTTTCGACTGTAACGCTTGAACATCGGTGGAGAAATCAATTCAGGGGCGTTTTTCAATGGCAATTCAGGGGATGGCGGTAAGTTATCGAACTGTTGTTCCCAATAAGCTTTATCATATTGCCCTTGTGGTTGTCCCTGTAGATAACGTTCAGCCTTGATATAATTTTGAAAATTCGCTTCGTCATCTAATTCAGGCAATTCGCAGCCTTGATAAACCCGCCCCCAGTCCCGCAATACCAATCTGACGCTATGAAGATCCATGAACATCAAATCAAAATAAAGGTGCAAACGGATAATTTCATCACTGAGTATCGTTGCGCGTATATCAAATGACGGGATTTTATCCACTGGTAATAACTGTGTTTCCATTTTCTGACGAATATCTGCCAGCTGTTTATCTTTTTCTGATGCCGGCCACGCTCTGCCATCCTGAATAGAAATGGTATAGGTCAATGATTCAGGCAAAACCCGCTGCTGACCATCTGAAGATAGCGCAGTCCGCAGCATGGGATGATATTCAACCACCTTGTTCAGTGCGTCATTCAGTGCCTTGATATCTAAAGATTTGATATCCCATTCGGTATACAGACAACTCGTCCGCCCGCCCAGTTCCAACCCAGGATTACGGCCGATCAGGTAAGCATATTGAATATCCGTCAGTGGAAAATCGTCTGTTGTAGACTCTTTTGTAAATAACGTTTTGGGAATAGTCATATTCAGTGGCAATGCACTGCAAAGCATTTCGTGAATCTGCTGTGTGAGATGAGATATTCCCGCTTCTGTATTTTTATTTTCTAGTTCAGCTAATTCAGAAGAAGAAAGAGAAACTTGTAATCCAGACTCTTGCAATGCCCTGAGAAAATGTTGCATACATTATCCTCTATCGTGTAGCAGAGAAATCGAGTTTTCTCTATGTGATATTATTTTTAGTTACTTGTAATAAATTTTTTAAAACCAAAATTAAACAGTTCCGATAAATATTCCGAAACACAATTAAACTAATTTAATATTAAATACTAAAAAATAAATAATTCCGAGATTAAAAAAACAATCCCATATTTCTATTATTTCTCCTCAATGATTAATAATTAAATATCCAGATTTAATGTGATGATATTGATCGCCCAACAATATTGCAACATTTTTATAACCATAAATTATATCTAATAACGATATCAAATTAACAATTAATGTTATATGAGGGTTATCATAAAAAATAATCACAACTAATTGAATATAATGATAATTTTAATATATCATTTTTATGACACGTCATTTTATATGTTGATGTAAGTATTGGACACATATTAATAATAAAAAAAGACATGATGAAATAATTATTAATAATATATTAACGGGATAGATAAATAGGTGATAAAGAGGAGTGATTAATATATACCGTCGATAAACATAAAGTTATTTATCGACGGTTATTAAGATTGACGTTAAGAAAATAATGTCAGGAAGAGCGCAGCTAAATAAAGACCAACACCATAAGACGTGTGCGCCATCAGGCTTCTTAATCTGGCGATATTAGGCGTGGGGGTTTTGGATGCTGCAATTCCCATTCCCATACCGGGCTGCATAATAAAATAAGGCGCAACGACAGTAACGACACCAACAATCAATGCAGGGATCAAAGTAGGATTTTTCGCCCAATCCAGCCCCCAAATCAATAATAAAAGTCCCGCGAAAATAATCCCAATCAGGTAATGGGCGAACCAGCCAATCCCAGTTTCACCTTTCACGGGTTCAGCCTGTACAATGCTTTTATGGACAAATATCCCTTGTGGAATATGCCCAATCCAGCGACCAACCATGGAATAATTCAGTGATGGCACTCCAAAGCTGCGTTTTATGAAAACCGCCCAAAGATCCATCACAACCGTTGCACCAGCCCCGATCAATACAGAACGAACAATCAACTCCAATCCTTCATTCATTTGTTGCCATCCTCCGAATTTAGTTATTCATCACAGTTGAATCACTTATCTGACACTCGCAGCGCCCAAAAAACTTTGATATTATTGCATTCAATGAATTTATTGAATGTAATAATATTGGAAGCCAAATGTCAATGTTTGATAAACAAACTCTCGTTGAGATCGCGGAAATTGCCAAAGTACTGGGGAATACCCACCGCTTGACACTGCTCGAATGTTTGGCCAATACCGAGCAATCCGTCGAACGTCTGTCGGATTTATCCGGCCTGTCTATTGCCAACACTTCCCAGCATCTACAGCACCTCAAGCGCGTGGGGCTGCTTCAGTCCCGCAAAGAAGGCAAGCATGTCCTTTATCGGCAGGGAGAAGGCCCGATAACGGATATTATCTCTGCACTCCTGCAATATGCTGAATTTAACCGCACAGAAATGCGCAGGCTGATCGATGATACCAATAACCAGGAATCCATTTCATGGGAAGAACTGCTGGATCGGATCAAAGAAAAAAGCATGACATTGCTTGATGTCAGGCCAAAAGAGGAATTTGAACAAGGCCATTTGCCGAACGCCATCAATATTCCGGTCGATGAATTGGGAAACAGACTGGACGAACTTTCTGCCAGTCAGGAACTTATCGCCTATTGTCGAGGCCCTTATTGCGTTCTCTCTGCCAATGCCCTCGAATTGTTGCGTGCTAAAGGCGTTCGCGCCCGCCGCTTTAAAAAAGGGTTCTCAGGCTGGAAAGATGCGGGAATGCGTATTGAAGTATGATCTTAAACTTAACGTTTTCAGGCCAGTCATTGGCCTGAATATAATAATAACTAATAACTAATAACTAATAACTAATAACTAATAACTAATAACTAATAACTAATAA
>NZ_JAQRFO010000030.1:0-57411 GCF_028598775.1 Xenorhabdus aichiensis | reverse complement strand
ATTCCTGACAGTGACGACACCCGGGCCATTAAGCAACAGTACCAGCGCCAGCAAGATCAGCTCAGCGAAATTAAGCTGCGAATGCGGGAACTGATTGGTGACTACAAAAGCCGCTAAGGGCAGGGAATGAGCGGCTCTTAAAAAAACAAGGCCGGAAGATCATGGGGATCTTTCCGGCTTAATCTACGCTAAAAAATCAGTTATTTTATTGTAGTGATTCAAACCATTGATAATGAAATCTTGCTTGCTCTTCTGGGGTAACACCAACATCTTTATCATCAAAATCAAATATATGAACAATATCTTCAGGTAAACCATGTTGACCCAACGTAGTCTCATAAGCCACTTTACCTAAACCCATATCTCTCTGCATTGCAGAAGGAAACACATTTTTTTTTGCCCCTTTGCAAAGAAAAACTATATCTTTTAATTGGTTTCTTAAATCTATAAAGCATGAAAAATAATCAGTGTCATTTGATTCTGCCAACTGATTGTTATTATGAAATATTCTTAAACAACAATGCCTATCAGGAGAAGTAATCAAATGTAATTCAGCTTCTTCTTTTTTCCCATTTATTATTATGTTGATTTTTCTTTTATCAGCGCCTGTCATTTTCCATACCTCTTTGGATTTAAAATAGTATAATCCCACATCTCACCATCTGCATTAACTGCTCTTGCACCTAATATATTTTCAGATTTAACCCCACCAGGCATTGCAATTTCTACTTCCCCAGGATACGGCGATTTTGAACCTAGCACCTTGTTTACATCTATACCATGATTAGTTTTCATGGTGTACATATAGCCGCTTTTGCTTCCATAATCTGTTGCAAAACCAATAGTTTTACTCGGATCAATAGTGGTACTTATAAAATTGCTTGGAGGATTTTTATTATCTAATGCGTGCAGATACAAATCATTGCTTGGACCTCGTGTTTCAAATCCTTTATCAAAAATTTCAGTGAAGCTTCGTGTATCTCCGCGATACGTTATAAGGTAATCACCTTTATTTCCAACCCCGCCTGCCAGCCCATACGGATCTACCCACTTCGATGGATTATGCACATACGAATACGGGTTAACCCCGCCCAGCAACCCGATGGGGTCGGGCGAGATGTACTGCCCGGTCTCCGGCGAGTAATACCGAAAGCGGTTGTAGGATAACCCGCTTTCCTCATCCGCATACTGGCCCAGGAACAGAAGGTTACAATTTACATGATAATCCGGGTTATTGGAGGCGATGACCTGAAAACGTTCTGCTTTGCCCCATGTCGTCAGCCGCTGTGCCCAGACCAGTACCCCTTCCTCGGACAACATCTCGCGCACTGTGCCCTGATGGTCACTGACAATATAGTGTAGCTTGCCTTTTTCAAAGCGTGCTGACGGCGTTAATGAACCGGGTTCATATAACCAACGCATACGTTGACCTTCTGCTGGCGTACCATCGGCGTAAATCAGTGTTTCTTCGATAAGCTGATCGCCACTCCACAGGTAATCCTGCCCCATGATGGCATCGGCTCTGGGTGCTAAATCCGGTTTGCCTGCCAGCCACAACTGTAAATTAACCGCGGCCAGTTTACCATCGTGAACTTTCAGTTTACGAATTCGGCGCCCAAAAGCATCGTAGCGATAATGCCAACGCGATCCATCCGGGGTTTCACTGTGGGTAAGCTGATTTTGGGTGTCCCAGCGGTAGCGCCAGATTTGGGGGCGGAAGCCGTCACGCTGTTCAGTTTTTTCGACCAAACGGCCATTGTCATCGTAAGCGTAGCGGATATCCCCTTGCTGCACCACCCGCCCGGCTTTCTGACGCTGCGTAATTTGTTCCACCGCTCCCCGTGCATCGGTCGGTAAATGTTGGCTCAGGTTACCGCTAGTATCATAGCTGAATTGCTCTTCATGCGGACGTGCACCTTCGAACAGAGTATGCAGTATTTGGTCGTTGGCATTGTAACGGTAACGGGTTTGCCCCCAGCGGCTGTCGTCAATCACTCGCACATTATGAGCTCGGTCATATTGCCAGCTCCGGTTGACCGCAGAGGCTTGCGGAGGAAAGTGTGGGTCATTCTGTGCCAGCGTTTCCCTGAAAAATTGGGTGGCCTGTCCCGCTGACTGATGCGTCAGCAATCCGGTCGCGGTGTAGCGGCTGGCGAGAATAAAGCCATTGGCACTTTCCCGCACCATTTCCCGTCCCAGTGCATCATGCTGGAATGTCAGTGGTGCATGTTGGTTGAGCTGAAAGTGATTTAAACTTCCCGACAGGTTATAACCGAAGTGCAGGGTATTGCCATCCACACTTTCACTGATTGGACGCCCGGTCAGATTATCCCATTTGCGAGTGATTTCCCGTCCATTGATACGTTCACAGATCGGCTGGCCGGTGGTTTTGTCATACTCGTACTCAACGATAGCATCGGCATTAGTGGCTTTCACCAATTGATACCGTTTGTTGTATTCGTAAGTCGTGATGTCTTTCAGCACCCGTTGGTTTTCTTCCGGCTGCCAGCTTTCCTGTTTGACCAGCAAGCCCGCAGTGGAATAGTACCAGCGAAGTTGCTGACCATCGGGATAGCTAGTCTGTATGCGGCGCCCCAGTTTATCGTACTGATAGTCGAGGGTACGTCCGGTAAAATCGGTTTCCCGGATGATCTGGCCAGCGGCATCACGCTCATAGCGATAAGTTTCACCCGTGGAGGTGGTGACCGAATTCAGACGGGTCAGACGGTCATAGCCAAAGCGCAAGATAGTGCCATCAGGTCGGGTAACCTGATTGAGCAGGTCAAACGCGCCGTAAGTGTAGCGAGTGGTACGGCCTTCGCCGTCGGTGACCGCCACCACGCGCCGCTCGCTGTCATAGTCCAGTTTTTGGGTGATGCCATCGGCAAGGGTGATTTCACTCAGGCTGCCATGAATGAGGCTGGCATGGTCGGGGCGGTACCGGTAGCGGGTTTCCTGTTTCAGTGCATCGGTGAAACGGCGCAGGCGGCCCAGTGAATCCAGCTCCAGTCCCGTGGTTTCGCCGTTCGGCATCATCACGGCGGCAAGGCGCTGGTGTTCGTCATAGGCATAGTGCCACGTCTGGCCGTCCGGCAGCAAGCGCTGGCGCAATTCACCGTGGAGACCATACTGGTATTCTTCCCGATGGCCGAGCGGGTTAGTCAGCGCGGTCAGGTTGCCCTGTTCGTCATAATGCCACTGCCAGCGTTCGCCAGTAGGGAGGTGGCTTTCGGTCAGTTGTCCGTGTTCGTCATAAGCATAGACAAAGGTCTCTCCCGTCGGCAATACCACCTCGGTCAATGCTCCGTCCGCATTGTAATCAAAGGTGGTCATCTGCCCTGATGGATCGCTTTCCCACATCAGCAGGCTGTGTCGCCACTGGCGGCGGGTGACGCGCCCCAGTGGGTCAACTTCCCGTATCACCAGCCCGTTCGAGTCGTAATGGTAACGGGTTTCGCCTCCTTCACCGTCCAGATAGGTGGTGATGCGGGAGTTGTCATCGTAGCGGAAGCGGTCATGCCAGTAGCCGCTGGGTGAGGTGGTACTGAGTACCCGGCCGCGGTCGTCGTAGCTAATCATCAGGTCGGTCTGGTCGGTGTCATGCCAGCGGATCATCCGCCCTTGAATGTCGTACTCATGCCACAGGTGGTTATGCTGGAAGGCGTCACACTCATTCAAATACCCCTGTGGGTCATAATGGCAGGTCAGCAGGAGTTGTTTGATGGACTGGTCATCGCGGGTTTCATGCATATTGAGCGTGTGGAGCTGCCTGTCCCGATAATGCAGGCTTAACCGCAGGCCGTCATTGCGGGTGACTTCAATCAGCCGGGCGTGTTTATCGTAGCTGAAATCAATCCGGTTCTGGCGGCGGTCCGTGATGGCGGACAATTTCTGCGCGCTGCCTGAACTCGGGCTGAAATGGTACGTCAACTGGGCGCGGCGGTCGGTCAGGCACAGCGCGCCCGTCAGGTCGCCCGTCAGCAGGCAGTGGGGAAGATGGCGGTTACGGGACAAGACCCGGTTGTCCGGGGTGGCAAAGTCGTAGACCACACCATCTGCATGGGTATAGTGCACTTCCCCGTGACCGATAACCAATTGTCGTGACCAGTCATCCGCCCATTTGGGACCGAACAGCCCGTGTAAATCCGCGGTGGAGCGGTAGGTCCGGTTGAGGCTTATCGGCAATAACCCTGGTATGGCCAGCACCGGCCAGACTTGCAGGAAGTCGCCGGTGGCCATGTCGACCGGGTCGCCCTCTTTGGTCGATAGCCCATTGTCATTGCCGTCTTTTTTGTTGGACGGTGTGGCGTCATCTTTGGGCGGCACTTTCTGGGGTTTCGCGTCCGGCGCGTCCTGGGGTTTTTCTTTGACTTTGGCACCGGGTGCAGGTTTAGTGGCTTTAGCCGTCGCTTTCGCGCCTTGTTTGGCCGCACCTTTGACCAGCCCGCCCACGCCCGTAGCCAGGCTGACGCCATCAAAAATCAGCGCCCCCCCTTGTTCCGCCTTATCCGTGATGTCGAACCGGATGGCATCCACATGGCTCAACTCAACGGCCTTATCGACAACCTGCTTATTCCATGCATCGGCGGAGGCAAGAGCCGTATCGCCTATAGCGTCAGCGCCCGCGTATTTTAATACCGTACCAGAAGTGGACATCATGGCAGCAGGCATACCTGCTGTCGTTCGAAAGAGGAATTCACCCACATCAGGCACCGTATTCCACACCCCTTTTGCGGCACCGATGGCGGCTTTTCCCGGATTATCCCAAGCGGCCCCCAGTTTTTCTCCGGCTTCTTTCCCCCATTTTGTTACGCCTTCTTTGGTCTCATCCCACCATTCTCCGGCCTTGTCCAAAAATCCTTTTTCTTGCTCGGTTTCCGGTGTGACGGCCGTATTCGCCTCCTGCGGCGGCTGCGCGGCCTGTGGGGCCTGACCGACAATTTTACCTATCGTGTTGCCCGTACCGCTCGGACTGTCATCGCGGGATTTGGCGGGCAGAGGCTCATTGGGTTCAGGGGGAGTATGCTTCCATTCTTCTAACGGAAATTCCCCGCTTTTGAATTTATCAATGACCTTGACGGCAAGCCGGCCCTCAGCTTCTGTAATATATTCAATATCCCCGGCGGTGAGCAAACTATTACCCATAGTTTCTTGTTGGATGAGGGCGGGTATGTGTTTTTGGATCGCTTCCGCCTCAGCCAAGGTCCGGATATTGTAAGCTTCACAAAATACTTTTTCATCACGGCCACCGGTAATGCTAATCGTTTCTCCCATTGCGATTCTTCCTTATGCTCCATTCATCCAGAATTCATCCCCATAGCGCAGCACCAGTTTGTTATCGGCCCGGACGGTTTGGGTATGCGCTTTCGGGTGGCATTTTGCGCCCACGGTGCCGCTTTTCACGCCGTTGGCCACCCCGGGCTGGTCGCCGAGGGTTTGCGGCACAAAACTCTGGGCGAAGACCACCACTGGCTGTCCATTGGCCCGCACCGATTTAACCGGTACATCGCTGCCCGCCAGTTTGGCGATGACCGGGTACGGAATGGGCGGGGTTGACGCGCCCATCGGGGTTTTGCAGACATCCGGCAAGATGCCGACTATCAGCCATTCGCCCGCAGTGCGGGCAATGTAGTTATCCGCCATGGGCGGTCTCCTTTTCAGGTTCAGGGGGGGCGAGTTTGAGTAACGGAGCATCCGGATCGATTTCAAACCGCGCCTCCGCCACCCGAACCGGCAGGCTGGTTTTAAAATTCAACCGACAGGTGATATGCAGGGTCAGGGCATCGCTGTCGAGGATCAGCGTATCGAGGCGCATCGGCACGGGGAGCAACCCTCCTTCGTGCATCCGCAACAGAATAAACGGCCGATGCCCCGGCAGGGTGACGTGCAGGTTGCCGCTGGGTGTCATACCCTGCAGGCTCAGCGAGGTATCAGTGTCAGGCCAGTCAATTTGCTGATCGGCGGGGGCACCGTTCCAGTATCTGAAGTCGAAGTCTTTGGGCAGATAAGGGTGACGGTGGGCAAGCCAGTCGGCATCGTAAGTACCAGCAAGCTGACGGCGGGGCAGCCACGGACGCCCGATAAATCCCATGCCCTGTGGTTGGCAGGCTGGGGTATCGGCAGACAGTGTTCCCCCTAGTTGAGCTGCAAAATGTTGGGCAGTGAACTCAGCATCTGGCCGGATAATACGCGGCGCAGGGTAACGGGTGAGCTGCTTCGCGTTGGCGTACCACGGAGTGATAAACCCCGTTCCCAGCGGATTGGTTTCACAGGTGGCGTGAGCAACCGGTGCGTTTTCTCCGTCCGGGTGCTGCTGGCGTTGTTCGGGAGTGAGCCGGTCACGTTCTTGGAGGTGCTGACTGGCTTCTTCGTCAGCATAGATTTTGCACTGACCGCCAAAGGCATAGCGGTAATCCAGCGGCAATGTTGCAAAAGGTTTCGGCTCGGTCAGTTGCCAGTTGCCACCCGCATCGCGAATAAACTCCCGTTCGCCGATCACGGTCAGGGTTTTATCGATCAAGGTCTGCCCCTGCTTACTCTGCACCTGCAATCGCACCGGGAATTCGGTACAGGGCTTACCTTCCGGCGCATACGCCGTGCCGTTGACAATCACGTCACAGCGCGGTTTAAACGGCGCCAGATCACTTTCCTGCAATATCGGCGAGGCATTCATTGCCCTGCGATATTCATCCTGCAAACACAAGGGCGGTGCAGGCAGCAGTTCGGCACTGTATTCTCCCGGCCCGGTGGGCAAGAGCTGGTAGCCGATTTTCATCACCGCCACGTGATGTTCGGTATCGTCGACATCAAGCATCGAGTAATTCATCACCGCAAAGGGGGTCAGGTTACGAAATTCCATCTCAGTCTGTCCTTCTTAGTTCAGGTCAATGTCTTTACCGGTGATTTGCACCGCCCCGCTGGCCTCAAACTTGAACTCACTGCCCTGAAGGGTGATACGTCCGGCACTGTCCATGCGCAACACACTCAGACCGCAGCGCAGCTCAATCACATCCCCGACGTTGATGGCAAGGGTATTGGTGATGGTCTCGGCCTTATGCGCACCGACCTCGATAATGTAGTCCTTGCCAGTGATCAGTTTGCGCACCTCCTTCACCGTTTCCGTGCTGTTGAGCGTGACAGTTTCCTCTTTGTTCTCATTGACCTTGATGGTCTGGTTTTTCTCCACGGTTTCGCTGTGGTTGGCGAGCACATGGGTATCGCGGTTGTTGAGCACCTTGGTGTACATATCCTTTTGCGCGTGCAGTGACAGCAGTTCGCTGCCCTTGGCATCCTCAAACAGCAGTTCGTTGTAGCCCTGTCCCTTGTGAGTTTTGGAGCGGAACGCCATCTGGGTTTTGCTGCCCGGCAAGGTACCCGGCGGGATGTTGCTGGCATGGTAAGTCCGCCCGGTCACTATCGGTTGGTCGGGGTCGCTGTGCAGGAAATCCACTACCACTTCTTGTCCAATACGCGGAATGGCGAGCATCCCCCAGCCCTGACCGGCCCACGGCTGGCTGACCCGTATCCAGCAGGAGCTTTGGTCGTCGCTGCGTCCGTACCTGTCCCACGGGAATTGCAGACGCACGCGCCCGTACTGGTCACAGAAAATTTCTTCGCCGGCCGGGCCGACCACCTTGGCGATTTGCGGGCCATCAATCACCGGTTTGGGCAACGGCGCCGGGCGCCAGTTCTGGTTCTGGCGGATGAAGGAGAAGTGGCTGTGCAGCGTCGTGCCGGAGCCTGAGCTGGCAGTTTCCAGTGCCTGTGGCTGGCTGCCGCTGTGGCTGGCAGAGATGGTCTGCCATGACTGATTCAGGTCTGCCCGTGGATGGTTATCGAGGATGAACAGTTTGCCCGGTTGCAGGGCGATGGCGTTGCCACTGCCCTGTCCGGTCACGGCATCGCTACGCAGCGCTTCCAGCCGGTAGCGGGTAAAATCCTTGCCATGTGCTTCGTCCTTGAAGCGGCCGGGGTAGTCGTAGTGCTCGTAGTACAGTTGTTGCAGATTTTCGTCCAGCATCTGCTGGTGAAATTCCGCCGGCCACGCCGGATTCTTGAAGGTGTAATCCTTAAGCTGTACCTGAGCCGGGCGCACCTGTGCGCTGCTGGTCAGGCTGCTGACCGCCGGCTCGCCCAGCGTGCTGCCTTCTCCCGGCTGATAGGGCAGGCGGATGCCCGGCGGCACTGAACCGCAATCGTCGGCAAACACCAGTGTATTACGCCCGTTACTGCATTCGAAGAAGTAGAAAATGCCTTCTTCGGCGGTCAGCCGTTGCAGAAAATCGAAGTCGCTTTCCTGATACTGCACGCAGAATTCGCGCGCCGGGTGAGGATGGCGTAGGCTGAAGATCACATCGCGGATGTTGTGTTCTTTCAGCAGGGTGGTGAGGATGGTGGCGATATCCTGCTGCTGGAAAATGCGCGAGTTCTGTCTCAGGGTCGTGCGCCACAGGTCAGGGCGGATAGTCATTTGGTAGGTAGTCTGGTGCAACCCGGTATTACCCTGCTCAAAGCGGGAAACGATCCCCGTGATGCTGCGTTGTTCGATACCGTTTTGCAGAATGGTCAGCGTGGCGGTGCGATCCAGTACTGCCGGAAAATCGATAGCTGGGTCAGCGCTCGCCAGTCCCACACTCAGGCTGAACGGCTGAGAAAAACTTTCGTTCAGCGTGAAATCGGTCACGACAAACGTCTGCGGCGGTAAGCCGCCTGCGGTCAGGGTAAATTGCAGGCCACTCGGGTCACGCCCTCCCATCAGCATCTGGGCGGCTTTTTCCAGCGCTTTGGTGGCCGCATTCTGCCCACCGGCTGCGCGTTCTGCCAGCCCCTTTCCACCGGTAAAACCGCCACCCGGGATTAAGCCCGCGGTGCTTGTAATGCCGCTGCCTGAACGGCCGCCTATTCCGCCGGCAAAACCGCCGCCCGGCATTAAGCCTGCCGTTCCTGCAATGCTGCCACCTGAAATGCCGCCGCCTAATTTGCCTGCAACCTGTTTCGCTTTCTGAACAGCCTCTTGCCCCTGCTGAACAAGGGCTTGTCCTTTCTTCAATTTATCGATGTTCTTCTTTATTGACATGGTGTGTCTCCCTGAGATGATGGAACGTTATGTAATAGGCATCCCACCTGATAACGACGCAGGCCATAACATTCGGGTACAAGATTTAAATCTAACTCACATTGTCTCCGACAAATTGGTTAATTCAGGACGCAATAGGTTGTTTTGCGATAATTTGAAGAGACTTTGTTGTCCGAATATATCGGCTGATCCGTGATAAATAAAATGAAGGCAATAATAAATAACGAAGGAGTAAAGGCCAAATTAAATAAAGTGAAATAAAAAATGACATCCGACAATAGCAGCGTAAAAAGTTAAAATAATTGCTGTTGAAAAATAATATTCTTAGATAGCGTATGTGATTAGTATATCGAACCACTTAATGTTTATCCATAAAAGGTGTTTTTTTCGTAACTTCATGAGATAAAAATAAAAAAATAGGTAACGGCTTTGGCAAAATCATGATCATGTTTATTTTATGCGTTCGATCACAAAAAAGACTATTTTTAGCAATGAGGTTTTTTATTTTCTGACTTTTTTATTTAATGAAAAATAATAATAACAAATGATATATTTGCATTGAATATATAAATGTAAGCTATTAATTCAAATGAAAGTAAATATTGCGATGAGATAAATCCTAAATGAAAACAGACAAATTACTATTTGGCATATTTAGCAATATGAGGATTAAGTCAATCCAAACAACTCAGCTTTGTTAGAAAACTGCCTGAATCTCAAAGGGCAGTTTTCTGCCCTATAGTGATAGTAACTTACTTTCCCATTGCGCTATAATTTCCCGTTTTTCTTTCAGATAGTCGTAGCGATCATAGTGTTTGGTTGAGACACCGGGTTTTTTATGATTCTGCAACCTATCTCTCATCTCAGAACTGATCCCCATCTCTCCTGCCAGCGTCTTAAAGGTTCGTCTAATATCCCTTGGTGTAAATTTTTCAAAATCATAGCGAGCACAAAATTTGCGGATCTGCTTGGCATATTCAGCAGTGAGTAAATGACCTTCTTTAGTCTCTCCGGGAAACAGGAATTCTGAGCCTGGATATTGTTTGGCTTGGCATTCTAATATTTCAGTTGCAGATTCACACAATGGAATTACGTGGTAATCACCGTTTTTTGAAATATGAGGTGGGACTGTCAGCGTGTTATTCTTTTTATCCCAGTTATCTCTTGTATTGGTCATTATTTCCCAGGGGCGTTGTCCACCTGTGAAGATGCAAAGCAATATTAACCGGCCATAATCAGGATGGATTGGGAATACTGTCGACGAAATACGAAATAGTTTTAGAATCTCTTTCATTTCATCCCAAGATAAAAATCTATCCAACGCCTTATCTGCTCCCTCTTGGCGTGGAACGATGGTCACGGGGTTTCGGTCAAGACCATAAATAACTTTCTCGTTCAGTTTGGCAGGATCATTGTCCGCGAATAGACCGAAGTTAAATACTGCATGAAGATTTGCACGAACCTTATTTGAGCCAGCAACAGCACCGCGTGAGATAAATTCAGCTAATACCCTTTTAATATGTTCTGGGGTAATATCTTTTGCTGGAGTATTTCTCTTAATGTGCTGGCTATCTAATACCTGATTTAGCCTGTATTGGGTTTTATCATAAGATCTCTTGCCACGGCGTTTCTGGTCGGCAATATATTCACTGAATAGCTGTTCAATTGTGGTGTGATTTATGATGGCCTGATTAGGAGAGGATAATTGCTCTTGGGCTTCTTGAGCTTTTGACGTTGCTTCAGCCAGAGTAAGTGCAGGGTATCCGGGTTTATCCATGCCACCTTTCTTTGCATATCGACCTGTTGCCATTCTAGGTCGATAATGTTGGAGCGTCTAAGTCCGGTTGCTAACGCAAAGATAACAATTGGCTTCATGCTTTCAGGCATACACTCTATCAGTCTTGCAACTACGTAAACCTTGCCTTTTTCTAGTTTCACTGTTCCTGTTTCCGCTTAAGCTTCATGTATTCACTGTCGTCTGGCGTTTTCAGTATCAGACCAAACTGAGCCGCTCACGCCTCGATTTGACTCATGTAGTAATGCATATCGCCCTTATCCAATTTGGATGTATGGCGCAGCTCCTGTTTTGTAATCAATTCACCGGTAACAAAATCTGTGTACTCAACTTCTTCAAACCCCAGATAAGTGGCTTTGAGGTTATCTTTCACCCATGATTCAGAGCAACAATCACGACCATTAGCGATCAGGTAATCACTGATTTGTTTGTACCAGACGTGGCTTAATACGTTCTGACTGAGGCTGCGCTTGGGTTTGTAAGGTTTTGTTGAGATGCTGAGATGCTGAGTTTTTGTTGAGTAGCGAGTAGTTGTTTGAGATTGTCGTAAAATATCTTTTTGGTTGATTCATGTAGGCAGAAGTTTTCCATGCGTTAGCCTTGTCATAATGATTGAAAGCATGATTAACTAGTTAGCTTATTCAATTAACTATTTACTGATTATTGGAGTATTTATGCAAAATGATATTGCCACATTTTACTTAAGTGAAACTACTGAAGATGGGCAGGCTTTGTGTCTAATAATATATAAAAATATTATTATCAATAAAATAATAGAGGGCAGCATTAATGAATATATTGAGAAAATTAATAACAAAACTATAACTGAAGGCTATCTTGAGTCCATGGATAGTTTTTCAATTATATTTCCTTCGGAAGTTGGTGAAGTGTCTTCTGAAACACCAAGTAAAAGTGTATCAATTGAGCTTCCTAGTTATCCAGGAGTATCGATTCCCGCATTTAAATCTTTAGAAGAAAAAAATAAATTCATCACGATCTATTCCTCAATTTTAGAAAAATACGGTTTTTATAAAAAACAAGGTAAAGCTCCCCGCATAAGCGGCTCTATCATTATATTCATCCTATCATTAATACTTGCTGTGATATTTTTATTACTAGGTAAGTATGCTTTTAGTACTGCATATTATGCAAATATAGTACCAGCAGTGTTAGCACTATGGGGATTGAAACGCTTGATCCTACCAAACGATTGTATTTATTTGAAAAAATAACATTATTCCTTAGTCAGATAATTTGATTAGCCTAATTTATAATTATTGAAATTAGGCTATCTTATTTCACTTTATTGATGATCATGATAATGGCGACTGGCATTGTCGCCAGTGCGACCAACCGAATCACGGTGATGGACTGGATTTAGTGGCAAGAGCTAAAGGGATCACTATTTTTGAAGCCGCTAAGGTAGTTTCTGGTGCGCTGGCGCTTACTGGATGCAGCCGAGAACTGGCGACACACATCACAGTCTGGAGCAAGGAAGATTGTCACACTGCGATAAAGCAAAGTTTTGATGGCTGGTTAGAAGATTTTGGTATTGGGAACCGTGAAAAATATCAGGTTGTCACCCGTGTCCGTGATTTTATCCAGAAATACGGCTTATCGCGTTTTCAGCCTTATTCCTATGGAAAACTGAATGGCAATATAGACACCGCTAACGCTATGAGAATTAATAATCTTGCGGGTTATCTGGTGCATAATCGCCGCAGTGATGGACAGGTGGAATATCACATTATCCCCAGTGTGTTTGAAGAGGAAATATTGCAGGGAATACAGAAGAAATCAGGCTTTGAGGCTCTGGAAGAAGCCGGGATGTTGATTAAAATGGAGAAAGACCGCTTTATCAGTAAAACCATTTCAGTGACTGGCACTCAGGGGCGGTTTGTGGTTCTGGTTTTAAATGATGAGGATTAGCCCTCACACAAGATAAAAACATTGGTATAACGGGGTAACGGGATAAAAAACATTTAATTATCTATAATCAGTAGGTTATGTTTTTTTGAATTATCCCGTATTATCTCATTGCATCCCGTGATGTGAAGATAGATAGTGTTGTACTCTGATAATTTAGTTATCCCGAAAAAGATTTTTTTGGTAGGCTGTAATTAATTGAATACTAAAGAGTTAAAAATAGTATTTCTGTGCTACGGGATAAGTGGGATAAAATTGGTTAGGATAATTATTTGAAATAAATAAAAAAATATCTATGTGTCCCGTTATCCCGTGAAAATCTATGTAGCTATATAAGTGATGATATAGAGATATGGAAGTACAATAAAGATACAAACTGGTGGCTGCTCAGATCATATGACATACCTAATTAGTAATATTGATTAGTGCTATGGAAATTATTTTTTAGTAAATAATATTATGGTGAAACATGTACTATAGTGATAAATTCGGTGTTTTTCTTTTAGATAAAAAAGATAATCTAGGTTATTATAGTCAGCAGAAAGTTTTTATTGAAAACAAAATGACTGCCCTTGATGTTTATAATCAAATGACACAAAAAACACCATTATGGTTACGTCTGTCTTTTTCAATAAGAGATAAAATATCAAGTCTTGCTGGTTTAGAAAAAATTCATGGATTCTCAGATGAAAATTTAAATAAAGAATTTCACGCTGGAAGCTATATCGATTTTTTTAAGATTGTACGTATCAGTGATGATGAAATATGTCTATTGTCTAAGGACATACATTTGACGGTGCTGATATCTCTGAATGTTTTCTCTGATGATAATCATAAAGGCGGTTGTATAGCTACTGTGACTGCATCTGTGATAACGCATAATTTTTTTGGAAAAGTGTATATGATACCCGTGTCTCTTACTCATGGCAGCATTGTGAGGGGGATGTTATCTAAAGTTGGTCAGGTATTAAAAGATTAAGAATAACTCATAAATTAATAATAAGGGTTGATTATGGATTTGGTTAAAACTGTAGAGCTAATAATTAATCATGGATGGATAGGTTTTTTATTATGTGTTTTCACGTTCTTACTTTTTGTTTTTACCATTGTAAATATACATACAACTTTACTGTATAAGGCATTTGTTTTTTTCAATCCAGAGAAAAAATTATTGAGAAAAAGAAAGTTTTTTAGAAGGATGTCAAATAACGAAAAAATCTCAGAAGATATAAGAGCATTGGCAAAAAATGAGGAAGTTAGGATTATAAACTCCTATTATTTAAAGTGTGATCTTAGCGTTGATGCTTAAAATTTTTGGGCAAAATTAATTAACTTTCATAAAAATAAAAATATCTCTATGGGGCTATATAAGAGGGCTTATTCTTTATATCCTGTGGAAAATTCAAGGTTAGTGGAAGAAATCAGCCTGTCTAATTCAGTCAGAATATGGGTAGTAACAGTATTCCAAATGATATTACTCTTATTTGAATGAAGCCAACAGTTCGACACACTGAATACGGAAATTACCCGTTATGAAGCACTGTCTGATGAAGAACGCAGTAAGGCAGGTAAAACCTAACCCACCGACAGAACGCGCATATGCCTGCCCGATTGCAGAATAGGCGCATCAAGTCAGACCTATTACACCGATGATGAGGTCTGTGATTTACCTGCTGGCACTTGGTTAGACGTTCGTGTCTAGACGCCGGAAGATTCGGTGTGGAATTTGAAGCAGGAGGAGATGAGTGAGGTTGATATGAACCCGCAGAGAATTATGGGTTAAAAATTAATTATGGTGAAATTTTTCATTATGGGCAGGTAATGCGATAAGGGCTAACGGCTTCCTTGCCATTATTTTCCTGCTTTAATCTGTGCCTGGGTCGTCAAGAGTAATACTATCAATTCTAGGATATTTGTCATCTCCTGATTTATCTTTTTTTGTAAAATTTATTTTTTTTCCTCCTGAATAATGGTGCAAAATGCCTGTATATTGCATTAATGCTATAATTGAGTCTGGATTAGCAGCTGTTCCTGTTCCAATTGTTGGTCCAGTTATTTTACTATACAAATTTACGGTAATGGTGTTTCTAACGTCGTTATCAAGAGGAAGGGTGACGCTAATTTCAACTTCGCCGTAGTTTGTTAGTATTATATTATTTATTATAGCTTCTTTATGAGATCCAGCTTCTGTTATATTCATGGTGTTATCCTTTTATTTAACAATTATAAGATTTTTTACGATCTAGATAATTTTTTTTCGTCAGTTCAGACAGAGAAATATTACAACCAATTACTCTCTACCTTCGTTGACTAATCTGAATACTACGTAAAAAAAGAAATTGAAAACATCTAATTATATTTGGCAGTCATCAATAAATAACAATAAGTAGCTTATTGTAAAAATATTTATTTTAAACTTTAAAAATAAAAAGCTTACGTTACCTTATATGTTTGTATTTATTAATTGTAACCATTATTTTATTTAAGAATAGTAACTAAGAATTAGTGTAATTCATTTTATTATTTATTTTTATAGAAAATTCTGAGAGTTGAGAGAGAATTGTTCCCCTAATTTATTGATATTTTGTATTCCCGTAGAAAATTGGAATTATACCTACAGCAATAATAACCTACCTTTCCATCTCTCCACAATCTCCCGTTTCTCTTTCAGGTAGTCGTAGCGGTCATAATGTTTGGTTGAGACATCGGGCCTTTGTTATTTATAGATGAACAATTTTCTCTTATTTATTTCCCCTGAAAAGCCGACCAAATTTTCAAAGAGGGAAAATATATGAGAAAAGATATCTATGTGGAATTTATCCCGATGATTCGTGGACTATGAATTTGACAACGTATTTAAAGATATATTACCTAAGACCGAAAATCCCAAAAGGTTATTATAAATATTATAGAGAGGCGTGGATCTACAAATTCATTGGGAATGGAATATTGCTGAAACAGGTCAAAATCGGCTCTCCCTCAGTCGCTTTTATTAAATCAGAAATTGATGGCTGGATAGCTCAATGTATCATTTAATCTCGTGGTAACGGGAGCCGGAGGCAGTGGTGAACTCATTGGATATGAAAGAGGGTCTCAACAGATTGGAATACAGAGCCAATAAATATACATCTAATCAATGAATTTATAAGATTATTAGAATAAACCCCCAATAATTTCACAATAAACAGCCATTTATTTAGTTTTCTTTACAAAAGTTGAACGCATCTATATCATGACCCGATTCAAAAACTTGTGGTTTAACGGCTTAAAATACGCATGAGAAATGGAGGAGACTGTTTTTCATGTATTAAATCACATTCCCATACGGATTAGCGCTTTTGGGTGCATTAAAAGGACTTACACATCCGCAAGCGGGTCGCAGGCATGATAAGAATAACGCGTACAGTAGCGCATGAACGTGCTCAAAGTGAGTATCTATTACGTCACTATGATGCCCTACACTCTGCGTTAGTTCAGCATCTACCGATAAATTTTTCTACATTATTTGCTAAACCTGTCAAAAGCAGTGATGGTGCCATTGAATGGTACAGTGATTTACAAGGTCAACCCGTCCCTTTTGCTCAGTTATCTGCGATAGAACGCGAGAAGCTCCAGGCGCAAATTGCCCGTCAATTGACGGTATTAGCTCGCCTGCGTGAACAGCTAAGTGAAAAAGAGGGAGTTGATAGTGAATTACTGACGTTACTGGGAAAAATCAGCCAGTTTCCTGCTGAAGAACACATTTGGAGTGTGGATAACCAACCCGTTATCCTTTGGGAGCCGATGAGCGCATCTGCATCTCAAAATATTGCCGGAAGTGGGACTGCTTCTCCCGATCTTGTCACATCTCAGCCAGAACAGAAACGAAAGCCGCGCTGGTTATGGTGGTTGCTGTTGTTATTGTTCATTCTATTATTGCTGTGGTTGCTGCGCGGCTGCCTGCCACGCAGTCACACTCATATTGCGATAAAACAACCTGATCCCTCTGTGGTAGTAAAACCTCTGCTGGTAAAACCAGTAGAACAGCCAGTAGAGCAACGAATAGAGCAACCAATAGAGAAACCAATAGAACAACCCGCGCCAACCGTGCCAGAGGTAAAACCTGAAGCTGTGGTGATATCCCCGCCTGCGGATGTCAGAAAGCGATGTCCGTCTCAGCGAAAACGGAATCAGGCTCCAGAGGTTGTGGTGGTTTTTGATGCTTCTGGCTCAATGTCTATCAGTGTGGATGTCACTCCACAAGAACTACAGTATTTGTTGCAAAGAAAAGCCTTCGAATACATCGAGCGAGAACCCAGCCGTATTACTCTGGCCAAGAAGTCGGCGAAGAAGATTATCGATAAATTGCCTTCAGATATGAATGTCAGCTTGGTGGCAGCGTTCGATTGCAGGCATGTTTCCGCATCATTACCTTTTTCGCCTACGCAGCGGCCAGCACTGAAACGAGCGATTGATCGTATTACACCGGATGGAAAAACGCCTCTGGCACTGGCTTTGGAAAAGGCTGGGGCTTTAGTGGATGGTGTGAATCGCGATGCGATAATCTTATTAATTTCAGATGGTGATGAAACTTGTGGCGGTGATCCCTGTGCTGTCGCTCGTGCGTTGAAAGAGAACAAACCCCGGCTACAGGTTAATGTTGTCGATATCATGAGTAGTGGTGCGGGAAATTGCATTGCCAGTCAGACTGGTGGCAAAGTATTCACAGCGAATGATGCCAATCAGTTTAATCAGGTAATAAATCAAGCAATGCAGGATTATATTCCGGAAAATTGCAATGAGTAAAAAAATTATGTTAAGCAAGGTATTTTCCAGATAAATACATGTGCGTTGGTGAGCATTATCGCGCAATAAAAACACAGGGGTTTTACTGAGCTTTCCGTTGTCGTTACAATGGCATTTTTAGGCAAAATGAATACATCAACGTCGTATTTTCTGATAGCAAGGAACGGCTTCTCGTGAAAAAAACTTTTTTACGTGGTGATAAACTCGAAAGTTATCTGCCGCTGGGAGAAAATGGTCAGGCTGTGCATCTTTCCGCATTACAGTTGCGAGAAACCTTGCGCCTGCGGCAGCTCTCTGATGTTGCTAATTCACTGGCAATCCCACAGGGCAATGAGCAGGGTGATCGGATAGATTGGTATGCCGGCTTTTCAGGTAACGTCGTTCCCTGGTCGGCCGCAACGTATGATGAACGTCAGTCAGCATTGCGGCAACTGGAAGCTCACCAAGCCGCTATCGAACGGCTCAGTGCACAAATGATCCAGCAAAAGGCACCTGAAATGCGTCTTTTTGGCGCTTTGCTGAGTAAAACTATCCAGTTTCCCGATCAGGATCATATCTATTTGGTCGATGGTAAACCCGTGGTGACTTTTTGGGGATTTGTCAGTGCGAAGCAGCAGGCTCGTCCCAATCCTCTTGAGTGCTTAGAGGCAGTACGTTCTGTGACGCCATCAGTTGCTTCGGTTGCACCAACCGAACACACGGCTGAAACTGTGGTTGCAACGCCGCCGCCTGTATCCGAACGTTCTCGACGTTGGCTATTGCCTCATTGGTTGTGGTGGCTTCTGCCTCTGTTATTGATTTTGTTCGCTCTGTTGTTACTGCGTGGTTGCGTACCGGATGTCTATATTTGGGGGATGACACCTTCCACTCATTCTACAGCGCCACTTCAAGGTGAAATAATCTCGAAAGAGGGGAAACCCGTACCAGAACGATCAGTTCCAGCTCTATCAGTGAGTGAATCTCATTCTTTACCTCTTGTGAAAGGAATGAGTTCCGTCAATGGCACGGCTTCTGTTAATAGTACTGTGCCTGCTAACGGTGCGATGCCTATAGATGGCACATCTTCCTCCGTCGATGGAACTTCCCCTGTTTCACCAGAAGTGAATCCGATTGAACCGATAATCCCAACTCAGCCGATACCGCCAGTTGCGGATGGGGTATCCAATGGCACGCCAAAATCTTCCCTGCCTGAGGTTAATGTCCCTCCAGTACAGGTTTCACCGCCTGCTGAGGCGCTCACAATCCCAGATATCGCAGTGCGGCAGGGTACCACTGATTTTCTCAATGGTAGCTGGCACGCAGGTGCCGGAATTCAGGATAGTCGTACTGGCAAACCACTCAGTCTGACGTATCAGATGGCAGAGGGTAAAGGGCAGGTTGAAATGACGCGCGGTGACGGTGTTCGTTGCCAGGCTCCCGTTAAGGCAGCGATGAATTCAGGGGCGCTGCAATTGGATAATATTGGTGAAGCGAAGTGTAGCGATGGTTCGGTTTACACGATGCCTGAAGTGGTTTGTCAATCAGGCAGCCAAGGTACAGCGGAGTGTAAAGGACGTTATGACGAAAAAACGTTATTTCCCATGTCGATGAAGCGAGAGGCAAATTAACAGCATGCTGGCAACGATTACCGATTTCAAAGAAAAAGTGACATTGATTCGTGACAGTGGCATTCAGTTTCTGGATTTTGCTTTCGCGTTACCCAAAAAGAAAGAATACGGTGAATTTCTACTGGCCGGGGAAGATAACCCGGTCATTCGTCTGGTATATAACGAAAGAGATGAGAATTTTCTTGTACCTTCAGCGTCAGGTTCATCTGCATTCGCGGCGGACTCCGATTACTCGCTGGTACTGGAGAAATCCCTTGAAATATACAATGACATTTGGTTACCGCTGCCTTTCTTCCGCTTTAACTCGTCACGGAGTTTTGCGCAGGGGCCGACTAACTGGTCGCGAGTGAAATTTCATGCACTGGATACACCGGATGAACAGGGGAATACCTGGCGCGTGACTTTGGCCTTTGATACCAAAGTGTCTCCAGATAGGCGAAATACCCAGTATCTGGAGCCTGTCGATGATGATGTGCGTTCCGGTGTGGGCTTTGCGCTGGCAGAGACTCATCATGAGATGGGCGATTTTCTGTTGCTGAAATGGGTGGATGACTGGCTGCGGGAAACCTATACCGAACGTGCCACCGCATTGTGGCGTCAATATCATGTAGATACTGAAAACTGTTTGAACCGGAAGGAACATCAAGCGCATTATCTCAATTTGATTAATGCACTCAATGCGTTGTTGCAGGTTCCTGAAGTTCAGCTCAACGATGTTAAACTTCAGGATAATCCTATTAATGTCGATTTAGTGCTCGATATTGGTAACTCACGCAGTTGTGGGATCTTAATTGAAGAACACCGAGATGGCGATCAAGGTCTGTCGAATCTCTATCAGCTTCAATTACGTGACCTGAGTGAACCGCAGTATATTTATACTGATCCTTTTGACAGCCGTCTGGAGTTCGCTCAAGCCGAATTCGGGAAGCAGGATTTTTCTGTCAAAAGCGGGCGCAGCGATGCGTTTACTTGGCCGACCATTGGTCGTGTGGGCGAAGAAGCGTTTCGTATGGCCTCACAGCGTTTGGGTACAGAAGGCTCAACGGGGCTTTCCAGTCCAAAACGCTATTTGTGGGATGACGCACCTTACTCCCCTGGCTGGCGTTTCAGCCGTGCTTTTGTGAAATCGGATCGTGAACCTCAGGCGACGGCAGCGCCGATGACCTACATGATCAATGACAAAGGCGAGGCGCTTTATGCACTTAAGCCTTCTGAGCGTATGCCGGTGTTTACGCCGGAATATAGCCGCAGTACTTTGATGACCATGATGTTGTCTGAAGTATTGGCACAGGCATTGATGCAGATTAACAGTCCGGCTCAACGTTTGAAAATGCGTCATGCCAGTACCCCTCGTCAGTTAAAAAATATCATTCTCACCGTGCCGCCGGCGATGCCAAAACCTGAGCGCGCGATTTTCCAGAAAGCAATGACACAGGCCATCAGGCTGGTGTGGAAGGCGCTGGATTGGGAAGAGATGGATCAGGGTGTTGATGAAAACGGTCGGGAAGATAAAAACGTCTCCCGCAAACGTACCTTGCCTGACGTGCATGTGAAATGGGATGAAGCGACCTGTGGTCAGTTAGTTTATCTCTACAACGAGACGCAAAACTATTTTGGTGGCCGGAGTGAAGAGTTTTTTGCAGCCACAGTGCGGCCTGATAATAAACGGGAAGCGGGTAATGATCGCACGTTGAAAATTGCCTCTATCGATATTGGTGGTGGTACAACCGATTTGGTGATTACCCGTTATACCTTGGATGAAGGGAACGGCAGTAATGTGCGTATCGTTCCGACACAGCTATTCCGTGAGGGGTTTAAAGTTGCGGGTGATGATATTCTGTTGGATGTGATCCAACTCTATTTGCAGCCTGCATTCGAAGCCGCGTTGCTCAATATTGGCTATCAAGATTTAGATGCTGAAGCATTAATGTCGCGCTTATTCGGCAGTGAAGCGTTGGAGGCAGGCAAACAGGTGCTACGCCAGCAACTGACACTGCAAATATTTGCGCCTGTGGCACTTGCTATTTTGCATCGTTATGAAAAATTTACGCCAGAGGCGGGTGAGCAAGTTATTAGTGCAACGTTCAATGATCTACTTTCTCATCAACCGACGGATAAAGTTTGTGAATATGTTGATGAAGAAGTTAAACGCAGTTTACCCGCGGGAATAGAAAACCCATTTTCCATTCTCAATGTGCCGTTAAACATCAATTTGATGAAACTGCATAACGAATTTATCGATGCCCGTCATAACCGCATCAATATTTGCGGTAGCTTACGCGGGTTGTGCGAAGTTCTCTGGCACTACAACTGCGACATTTTGTTGTTAACCGGGCGGCCTTCCCGTCTGCCGGGGATTCAGGCATTGATCCGCCACTTACAGCCCGTACCGCCTGCACGCATTCTCCCCTTGCATGGTTACGAAACGGGCGGTTGGTATCCGTTCAATAAAAAAGGATTAATTGACGATCCTAAATCCACGGCGGCGGTGGGCGCGATGCTTTGCCTGCTGGCCGAGAAATCACGGTTGAGTAACTTCTATTTCCGTACGGCCAATTTCAAGCCTTATTCGACTATCCGTTATTTCGGCATGCTCGACAGTAATAATTTGCTGAAAGACAGCAACGTGTTTTATCGGGATATTGATCTGGACACCCCGGGATTCCAGTTGGATAACCAGCAATATTTTGAGTCTCGTGGCGAAATGCGGCTTGGCTTCCGTCAGCTTGATAATGAACGCTGGCCTGCGACGCCACTATACACCTTGAAAATTCCGGGAACGCGCTTAGCGACAGCTTTATCTGGTGATGCGGTATTGCGACTGAAACTGGAGGTGGAAGAAGGGCGTGGGCAAGAAGCTGAAACTAACGGAAGCCCTGAGAAGTTCCGTATCAGCGAGATGGAGATCGTCGAATCTACGCAGAACCCGCGTCCACAGGACGTGAGTTTCAAATTGAATACTCTGGTCGGAAACGGCTTGGGTGAAACTCATTATTGGCTCGACAGTGGGAGCATTAAAATCTGATGAAACATTTTACTCCCGAACAATTAAAACAAGCGTGGCTTGACGTGGCGCAAGGGGCAGGTCAGGCGATTGAATGGGTTGAAGAGGTGCGTGGAAATGCCCCGCGTCTCAACACAGAAGCGGATCGGTTGAAACTGAAGCTGCGCCGTAGCCGAAATACCGCGCAGAGATTGGCCAAAGCGGCTACTCACCCCATGACCATTGGTTTTTTTGGTTTATCTCAAGCGGGGAAATCTTATCTGATCTCCTCATTGGCGGCCGGGGAGAACGGGCGTCTGGAAACCCAGATGGGGCCGTATCAGCTTGATTTTATCGAACATATCAATCCCCCGGGTGGCGGAAAAGAAGCCACCGGCCTGGTTACACGTTTTAGCCGCCACGCGCGGCCATCTAACCCTGATTGGCCGATTGAGCTACAACTGTTCAACGAAGCGGAGATTGCCAAAATCTTCGCTAATGCATTTATTCATGATTTCAATCAGGAGAAAATCGACTGGAATTATGATGAAAAACGCATCAATACGCTGCTTACCTCACTGAACGAGCGACGTCAGGCGCATAAAGTCCCGGGGGTGGCGGAAGATGATGTGGTCGCGCTATGGGACTATCTGATCCGCCATGCAGAAAAGAGCCAGAGCAAAATGGCTCTGCAATACTGGCCAACGGCGGTAGAGCTGGCACCTTGGTTGTCGATTGATGATCGTGCTCAGTTATTTGGTGAATTATGGGGCAATATCCATGAATTCACAGAGGCTTACCGCCGATTTGCGCATACGCTACAACGTCTGGGGGGCACCAGCGTTGTCAGAGCACCACTTAATGTGTTGGTCACTGAGCAGAATGGCAGGTTGGTACAAACTAACAGCATTATGAACGTCGATATGCTGGAGCGCCTGAATAAGAGCAACGATTTGCAGGTTACGGTGTGCCCGGAACGAGAAAATGGGCTGGCTGCACCGGTATCAGTTTCTCTGGCAGAACTCACGGCACTGACTGTGGAGTTGCATGTTCCGTTACTTTCCTCCACGCGAGAACGGTTATTTGAGGAAGTCGATTTGCTGGACTTCCCCGGTTATCGTGGCCGTCTGGGTGTGGAATCTCTGAATTATCTCCAGAACGCGGCTGAAAGCGACGACAGCAATCCACTGGCACAGTTAATCCTGCGTGGCAAAGTGGCCTATTTGTTTGAGCGTTACACCCTCAATCAGGAGATGAATGTTCTGGTGGTTTGTACGCCTTCGAATGAACAATCCAACGTGAAAGATGTGGGAGGTGTACTGGATGAATGGATACGTTATAGCCAGGGCGCTGATGCTGACAGCCGCGCACGTCGCCCAGCAGGATTGGTCTGGGCGATCACCAAACTCGATTTACGTATTACCCAGGAGCTGACCAAATCAGAAGATATGCTGCGTGAGGTCTGGGGGCAGGGCGGGATGATCAAAATCGCCATGACCGAACGTTTCGGCCATTTTCCTTGGATGCAGGAATGGCAGCCCGGTCGTGCCTTTAACAATGCATTTCTGGTGCGTAAACCGTGTCAGGCCACGCCATTCATCACAATGAAAGAGGGCTGCGAGGCGGAGTTCAGTCAGGAGACGGCTTCCAAGCTGACCTTGATGAAAAAAACTTTCCTCGAAGATGCTGCAATCCAACGCCATATTGCCTCACCTGAGCAAGCTTGGGATGCCATGCTGCAATTAAATGATGGTGGTATGCGCCGGTTAGCGGATTATTTAGGCATCGTCGCCCAGCGTGAAATGAAGTTAGAGCGCATTACTGAACAGTTAAATGAAACGCGCCATGAACTGGTGGAAGGAAATTTACACGCTTGGTATCAGCCTGATGGCGCAGAAGAAGTGGAGAAAAAAAGGCTTATCTCCGAAGAGATCCTGAAGGCATTACAAAACCGTGCCGGAAGGCATGGCGAACTGCTGGCGGGCTTAGTTCCTCAACGAAAAGCACTGCAAGAGCTTTATATGCAGGAAGCTGAACTTGATTTATCCACAGAGGGTAAAGATGCAAAGGAATCCGTCGCTGCCTTCGGGATTGGCAGTGATTTTGATCTTTTCAGTGATACTCCGGATGAAACCGTCTCGGCTCACAGCCATGAACAGGAGTTTGCTCATCGAGTGATCAAACTGTGGATCAATTACTTGCGCACTGTACCTGAACAAACCAGTATGACGGATTCTATCGGGCTTTCCCGTTCTATTGTCGAAGTGTTGGTGGATGAATTAATCACCGCGATCCAGCGGATGAACGTCGAAGGTGAGCTGATGAAGGTGTTGGCGAATACTGAGCAGGCGGGTGTACGGCGGGAAAAAATGATGGAGCGTCAGGTATCCCGTGTGATGCACATTATGAATGATTTCATTACTTGGTTGGGCTATCAGAATGTACCGAGTGAGAAACGCCCGGCGAGTCGCATTAACAAAGGGCAGCCTATTTTTGCCCGTCCGGACAAAAAAGATCCTGCCTTGTGGAAAGGTGACGAACGCCTTTATCGGCTGACAAACGAACAACTGAACTACAGCGCTATGTTTATCTTTGACTGGTTGTTCGGCTTCGGCGAAATAATCAAAGAAAACGCGGGTCATTCTGCGGGACGCGAAATTACCGCCGTTCAGAATGAACGGTTGGGCACCATTATTCATCGTATTCAACTGTCGTCGGAGTAACGAGTTGTGATTAAACCAGAGCTGAGGCCTTATGAACCGGTTGAACCCGGATATGCTGTGTTACGCATTGAGGATTGGCAGGGTGCCACTGAAGGCGTCAAGATATCCATCCAGCGTAATCAGGATCGCTGTTTTCTGAATGGTCAGGGGCAGTGGGTCAACAATGAAGAGTGGCTGCTCTTGCCTGAGTTGCAGGAAGTCGATGGCGCGGTAGAAGCCCGTGTTGGCCCTGAGTTGGTTGATGCGCTGCTGGCGGAACGTCAGGTGGCGTATCGCGTTACGGTAATAGACGATACACAGCGTGAGGTTGGCGGGCTGAAAATTGCCAATGGGGTTTTAAGTTCTTTAGCCAAAGGGGAGCATACCCCTTCTGACAATGTGAGTGAACATGTGCCTCCGGCTCAGGAACCGCCAGTCTCAATTCCGACGGAAACCCCCTCTGTTGAATCATTCGTTGAACTCACTGTGTCAGAATCCCATGAGCTGCCGGAGCCTCAGCCAATACCCGTCAATGAACGGATTGGCGCAGCATCACCTGCATCAGCCAAAAAACCGAACAAAGGAATGCTGATTGTCCTGACCTTACTGGTCATTGCTGTTGTTGCCGTTGTGCTTTGGTGGTTGCTGAAACCGCAGGAAAAGCAGGAGCCTGTCATAGCCAGTGCATCAGTAACTGCTCCTTGTGCGATGGAAAATATGACCAAAGGCAACGGGCTGGAGTTTGTTAAAAGTTGTCTGCGCAGCCAGCCTTCCAGCCTGCAAGTACAGGAAATTATCAGTCAGGCAAAAAATGCTGGACAGTGTGACATCGCACAGCGGCTTTATGCTTATAAATCGCAGTCGGGTGATAAGCAAATCGCGCTGCGTTATGCCCAAGAATACGATCCGAAAACAGCGACAAAGAAGGGTTGTTTTGTTGCGGATGCTCAAACGGCCATTTATTGGTACGAAATCCTGATTAATCAGGACCCGCAGAACAGTGAAGCCAAAGCGCGTTTAGCGGCACTGAAAAAATAGGAAAGTATAATGAAACACCTTAACTGGCTGAAGGCGGGTTTTCCCGCCTTGGCGTTGATGGCATCGGCAGGGGCATTGGCAGCACAAAAACCGCTTTTACAGGAAGGAAAGCAAACACTCTATCAGCGTGTACTGACCTATCCAGGCTGTGAACTGTCGGCGAAGGTCGGTGAAAAAGGGAAGGTACAACCTGCTTTCAGCCGTTTTTACGTCTACCAGCGCCAAAAACAGGGTAACGAAGAATGGCTATGGGTTGGTCCTGATAGCTATGGAAATTCCCGTGGCTGGATGAAAGCCAATTGTAGCGTAGATTGGAAAATGCAGCTCACTTTAGCTTTTACCAACCCTTCAGGTCGTAACCCGATGCTGTTCTTCCGCGATAAAACGGATGTGGAAAAGATCCTGAACAATGCGAAACCGGCAACACAATTACAACCGCTACTGAATGATCTGAAAGCGGGTAAGTCCGTCCCTTCTGTGCTGGCGCGTGAACCGGATTATATGATCGATCAGCAGAAAAATTTTTATCTGCTGCCGGTGCTGGGTTCCGATGATATTTTTACTGACACGGGCTATCAGGTTCGGGTACTTAATGTCGCTTCGGTGAGCGAAGCTGGCAAAACGGCCAGTGCATTATCGGGTAAGAACGCCAGTCCCTCTCCCGATAAAGAAAAAAACATGATGAAAGGCTTCTCGGCATCGGTCGTTTTTGTGATTGATTCCACTATCTCAATGGGGCCTTACATTGATCGCACTAAGCAGGCGATTGAAAAAATCTATCAGCGCATTGAAAAAGAAAACTTACTCGGTCAGGTGAAGTTTGGTCTAGTCGCTTATCGTTCAAACGTTGCTGCTGTCCCGGGTCTGGAATATGACAGCAAAATGTATGTTGATCCCAATACGGTCAAAGATGGTAAAGATTTTCTGGCTAAAGTGCGCGATCTTAAACAGGCCACTGTTTCCAGCAGTAAAGTGAATGAAGATGCTTATGCCGGAGTCATGACCGCGCTGGATAAAGTGGACTGGACAAAATTCGGTGCCCGTTACGTGATTCTGGTGACGGATGCGGGAGCGCTGGAAGGGAATGATAAATTATCTTCGACTCAGTTGGACGCCACTCAGGTGCGTTTGGAAGCAACCTATCGCGGCGTGGCATTGTATGCACTCCATTTGAAAACGCCTTCAGGACATAAAAACCACGCTTCTGCGGAGAATCAGTATCGTGATTTGACGCTCAATGCTTTCTTGCACAAGCCGCTTTATTATCCGATTAACTCTGGTGACGTGAACAGTTTTGGCACGATAGTTGATAACCTTGCCAATGCCATTACCAGCCAGATTAAAACAGCATGGCGTGGTGAAGAAACCGTAGGCAGCGCGCTGGGTGCCAACGAATCCTATATGGGTAAAAAATCGGAGTTGTCCAAAGAGCCTCTATTACATGATGCTGCGTTGTTGGGACACGCTATGCGATTAGCGTATCTGGGTGACAAACAGGGGACTCAAGCGCCGCCTGTGTTTAAATCTTGGATCAGTGATCGCGATCTTGTGCATCAAAACATTCCGGCGACAGAGGTTAAAGTGCTGCTCACCAAGAGTGAGTTAAGCGATCTGAGCGAAGTCATGAAGAAGGTTGTTAATGCAGCGAATGAAGGTTTGATTTCGCCAGATGATATGTTTGCCAGCCTGCGTTCATTAGCTGCCACGATGGGAAATGATCCTAAACAGGCAAAAAATAAACAGGCAACCAAACTGAGTGAAATGGGATTACTGGGTGAATACATCGAAGGTTTACCTTATCTCAGTGAAGTGCTGAGTCTGGATGAAGAGACGTGGAAAAGCTGGGATGGTCTGGAGCAAGAGCGTTTTATCCGCCGTTTGAATACTAAGCTGAATTATTACCAGCGCTATAACGAAGATGTAGATCGTTGGATTTCCTTGGCACCAGACAGTGATCCGCGGGATAACGTCTATCCCGTTCCGTTGGAAAATCTTCCATAATGTTGTACATCCAATCGATGCAGATACAGCGCGGGCAGGCAGATCAAGGTTTTACCGTCAGCCTGCCCCGGTTGTCGCTGAACGCAGGAGAAGTCGCTGCGTTAACGGGGCCGAGTGGCTGTGGCAAAAGTACTTTGCTGGAGATGATCGGCGGGATACTCCAGCCTGACAGTCTGGAATGTTACCAGTTGGGAATACCGCCGCGTGATATTACCGCTTCTCTGCTGGGAGGTGAGGAAAATCAGCTTGCTCAAGTGCGTGCCAAGGATCTTGGTTTTATGTTGCAGCATGGCGGGCTGCTTCCTTGGCTCTCAGTCGAACAAAATATCCAGTTGCCCCGCCAAATAGCCGGGCTGGTGGCGCGTTCTGAGTGGCTGGATACGGCGATTACCCGTTTAAGTATCGCTGGACTGATGAAAAAAATGCCTTCTCAACTTTCGATTGGGGAGCGTCAGCGCGTGGCCTTTGCCCGTGCAATTGCCCATCAGCCGAAACTGTTACTGGCGGATGAACCGACAGCGGCACTCGACCCTTACAACGCCGAAACGCTTTTTAGCCTGATAGTGGAAATGGTGAAAGCACTCAATTTAGTTGCCATTATTGTGAGTCACGACTGGCAGCGGGTTACGGATTTTGGCCTTAAACGCTACGCCGCTACAGTGGATGGAAAACAAAGTGTCTTTACAACCTGTTAATGCTGATGCACGACCCTCTCGCTTGCTTTTGCCCCGTATGGCGCTGGCTGATTTAATTCACGATCGCAAGGTTGCGCTTTGTATCATTTTTTCGCTGATTGCCGTGATCACGCCTTTGTTACTGCTGTTCGGGCTGAAAAATGGCATCGTGAGCCAGCTTCGTCACACATTGCTGGATGATCCACGCACGCGGGAAGTTCGTATGCTGGGTAATGGTAACTATGACCACACATGGTTGATGCAGCTTGCGGCTCGTCCTGATGTGGGTTTTGTCATTCCGTTGACCCGCTCCCTGAATACGCAGGCCGATCTGGTCAGAGATAACCAGCGTTTTGTCAGCAATGCTGAAATTATTCCGACTGCTTTGCATGATCCGCTGTTGGTGAATGCCAAAGAGCCACAAAATGAACAGCAGGTTGTGCTCAGTGCCAGTGCCGCAGAGCGTTTACAGATAAAAACAGGGGATAGCCTGCGGTTAGTGATTGCCCGTAAACGGGATGGTATAAACGAACACGTACAACATACGCTGACGGTCATTGATGTGGTTGACGGAGCAAAATTCGCCCGGCCTGCTGCCTTCGTCACGCTGCCCCTTCTGGTGGCTATGGAAGATTACCGTGATGGTTATCAAGTTACCTTATTCAAGGTACATGATGGGACACCAACTCGTGAACGCACCACTTTTGCCAAAGCGCGGCTATACGCAAATAGCATTGATAGCGTGGCGGAATTGGCAGAGTGGTTACAACAGCAGCACATCGAAACGGTAACACAACAGGCGGAGATTGAATCTGTACGCGCTATTGATCATGTTCTCGGTTTGATTTTTACTGTTATCGCTTGGATATCGGCCACTGGCTGTATTGCTTCATTAGTAGGGGCTTTTATGGCAAATATCGATCGCAAAAGAAAAGATATGGCGGTGCTCAGGTTATTGGGTTTCCGTCGTCAGGCTGTGGTGGTGTTTGTCTTAATTCAGGCGTTGCTTCTTACTGGCAGTGCCTGGGGAGTGGGTTTATTGCTCTACTTTGTCGCCAGTCAGTTATTTAATAACGTATTGGGCGCTTCATTACCTGAAACAGCGTTTGTGTGTCATTTGGAACCTTGGCACCTGCTGATGGCCTTATTGAGTGTTCTAGTGGTCGCACTGGGTGTTGCTGCGGTGGGAGCCTTACGCGCGTTGAAAATTGAACCTGCGGAGAGTTTACGTGAGATTTAATTATGGTTTGAATACGGCATTGGCAGGGCTTTTTCTGGCAATGCTGCCGTTTTCTGCCAGTGCCGTCTGGGAAGAAAAATACTACAATCCCAAGCCACTGCCAGATGATGTGATATTACCGATGCCTTGTGAGGGTGCGATGGCGTTTCGTAAAGTTTCGATTCCCCTTAGTCAGCCGTTGCAGGATTACAGCATTACCCTTGGCGGTGGTGCAAATGACGAATGGGGTTATTTAGAACAGGCACGTGCGGAACATATTGCGGGTAGTTTTGCCGAAGGTAAATCCGGCAAGGGGCGTTATTTCCTGATGGCGAAGTACGAGCTGACAGATTTGCAATATCAGGCACTGACAGGCCAGTGTCCTACACCGAATATGAAACTGCGTTTGCCCAAAGTGAACATAGGTTGGGTTGATGCGATGAATTTTGCTAATCAATACAACCTTTGGTTGCTGAAAAACCAGCCTAAGGCGCTGCCGGTTGAAGATGGAAAGCCGGGTTTCCTGCGCTTACCAACCGAAACAGAATGGGAATTTGCTGCCCGTGGCGGTTTGGCTGTTTCCACGGCTGAATTTCGCGATCAACGTTTCCCGATGCCGGAAGGGATAACTAGCTATGCGTGGTTTTCTGGCACTCAATCCTCCAATGGTAAACTTCAGCTTGCGGGATTGCTTAAACCTAATCCGCTGGGTTTGCATGATATGTTGGGTAATGCTTCTGAAATGATGTTTGAGCCTTTTCACTTAAATAAATTGGATCGCCAGCATGGTAAAGCGGGGGGGTATATCGTCAGAGGCGGAAATTTCCTGACGCCGCAAAGTGATATACGTAGCTCACTGCGTGGAGAAGAACCCTATTACACCGGGCAGAGTGATAATAAGAACAAAACTCTCGGATTTCGTCTGGTGCTGGTTTCGCCGACGTTAACTTCGCGCGATCGTATCAAAGAAATCGCCGAAGAGTGGAAAGCATTAGGCACAGACAATCCACAAGCGAAAGAGAAAAAATCGCCTGATTCCATTGATAACCTGAGCAACATTTCGGCTCAAGTGCAAGATACGGCACTGAAGAAACAATTAGAACAGTTGCGTGCCGATCTCCGTGCAAATGCACAATTGCGTGACGAACAACGCGATCAGGCGATACGTACTTCCCTGCAACTTGGGGCATTTTTGTGTACAAAATTAAAGGATGATGGTGAATTTTACGATCGGTTGAACGGGTTGTATGAAAAAACCTGTAAGGCGGGCAGTGAGCTGGATGCGAATTGTTCCCGTCGCCAATCACAGTTAGATCAGCATAAAAAGGTGCTCAATTTTATTGTCAATTATTATGCTGACACCTTGGTGGATATGGGCGTCACCTATAACGCGGAGCTTATTGCTCCACAAATTCGTGTTGTTCAGCAACAGATGTCCGCTCGTGGAAAAACGAATCTGAATGGTTATCTCAATACTTACTGGAAGAATCTTCAGGAGTACTGGAAGAACGGAAGAGTTGCACGGGATAGTTGGCTGGAGTCATGTAAGAAGAATAATTAACAGTCATCACTTTATTTAAGAAAGGATATATAAGAAATGGTACTGCAATCCATGCGTTCTATGATTTCTCTCTGCATGATTTTTCTACTGGTCGCCTGCCAAACGCCGCAAGGCCCTTCCGCGCAGACGGGAGAAGTCGATTCTCGTCTGACTCAGAGTCAGGACGTTGAGTTTTTTAATAAATCAGGCTGGCAGGCTTGTGCGGCAGGCGCGGCAGCAGGGGCACTTGCCTGTCTGCTCGTCAATGGCGACCATCAAGCGATATGTATTGCGGCCGCCGCTATTGTGGGCTGTGGCGTGGGGGTGGGTGCCAACGCCTATCTGGATAACCAGCGCAAAAAATATGCCAGCGAAGAACAACTACTGGCCGCCTCAATTAATGATGTTAAAGCAGAAAATCAACGTATTAAAAACGTGACTGCTACAGCCAAAGAGGTGATTAAGACAGATAAACTCACCCTGGCACAGATTAATAAGGACATAGCGGCGAAGGTCGTGAAAAAAGATCAGGTGCAAAAACAACTGAAGGGTCTTGATGCCAATATTGTTTATTTGCGCAATACCATTAAAGAAATGAAGGAACATGAAAATCAGTGGCAGAGTGTTTCTACTCAGATCGCGGAAGACGGAACTAAAACCAAGGATCTGAATAACCAAATTGTCCAAATGCGCAAAAATATCGGCTCGCTGCAACAAGAGCTGGATAGTCTGTATGAACAACGTACCGCGATTAAAGTGAGCTGATAAGGAGTTCTCATGCGTATATTGATGATGTTAGTAATCAGCATGGCACTGACCGGGTGTGTCACTAATGCACAAGAGTGTGATCCCACGACAGGGGATATGAGTATTATTGCGAAATTTAATTGTAATTACTCCGGGACTTGGGATCAGAGAGTCGTTGATAAAGAAAAAGTGCTACAGCATGAACAGACACTGAATAAAGAGTTCAAAGCGGTTTATGACGCTATTGAGCGCGAGAAAAAAGCGGGTCAGGCAAATTTGGAAAGCAGAAAACGTTCTCAGGCCACATTGCAAAAGTCGTTGAATCGCCTGTTTAGCCAGTTGAAAACTAAAGCCACAGGCAAAGTGAAAATGGAAAAACAGATCGCTGAACTGGAAAAACGTATGCGTGAAGCGCAGCAGAAACCATCGCAATCTGAAATGCAAAAACAACTGGAATTACAGCAGTTGCAGAACCAGCTTAATGAACTTCAGGACAGCCTGATGATACCATAATCGAATGTCGAGCCTATGCCAGTAGGCCTCTTGGTTGAAATATCACGGTATATACCCTATAACTCAGCCCGTCTTGATGATGACTATAACCATCAGACGGGCTGAGTTATTTTTCATTAAAATACTTGCTGCGGCGTTACATCACCCTTTTATCCACATTAATAACCTGCCTATTATCAATCAGAAGCACAACAAAGAACGTCAGAGGATATGACTAATAATTTCATTATTCTAAAGATAAATTTACATTTTTTAATAAAATAAAAGTGTTTACTTCTTTTTATATATTTAAATCGATATGTATGTATAATTTATGTTCACATTATGAGTTCTAAGGGATTGGATAAAACCAACTAATAAGGGTTAATTTATGAAGAAAATTATATTACCACTACTATTATCTATGTTTTTGGTTGGCTGTGGTGGCGAGCCAACATTTGATGCTTCGAATGATGAAGCGATGAAAGCCTCGGCTGAAAAAATGGCGAAAAATATGTCACCTGAAGAAATGGCAAAATTTGAAAAAGCGTTTTTGAAACTCTCCATGCAGTCTGTTTTGGTTGCCAAAGATGGAGATGATGCGTTAACGCTTATGAAGGAAAAACTTAACGGCAAAACGGCAAAGCAAATTATTGAAATGGCAGAGAAGTAATTTTTACATTACAGGTAATATAGTTGAAAAACAGGTTGTTAGTGCTGAATAAAGCAGGTAGGGATTAATTTTAAGATCTGGCAGATAAGTCACCTTGTTTGTGCTGCCGACGGTTTATACGTTATTGGCGATAAACTATTCGGCTGCTGCCGTGACGCTTAGAAAACAGCAGTTGATTGAGGTTGATGAGGTGGTGAATAATACCATTCAACGTCATTTGAGTGAAAATAAATAAAGATTGTTTTTTATTAAAGCCAGATGGCTGGTAACAGCGCCCATGTGATCAGAAATTGTTTGTTGGGTAGTGTGGGCGCTGTTTTTGTTGCTTTGGGAGATACTGTTTGTCAGTTACTCAGCGCAATAATAGACTCAATTTCTATTTGTAAATCTGGATGGATAAGATTTGACACTTCTATCAGTGAACAGGCAGGTAAGTTTTCCTCATAAAAGTCAAATAGTAAGGGGCGGATAAGAGGAAGTTGGCTGATATCTTTAACGAAAATAGTCAGTTTGACCAAATCAGACTTATGAAGTTTTTCTTGTTCAAGTATTGATGTGATTTGTTGCAGGACAGTAAGGGTTTGTGCTTTTACATCGTGACCTTGGGCTTCTGTACCTAATGCAGTTAAACCTGAAACATACAATAAATCATGATGTTTGGTTGCATGGACGTAAGGGCCTTTAACTTGAGGCAGATTGTTATAATTTATTCGCGTAACCAAAATACACTCCTTAATGATTGCCAAAATATGCAGGGATAAGAGATGTAATGAAAGATTTGAATACAATCAAATGGAAAATAAATATACACTTAAAATACTGTGTAGGCAAAATGAGAATTTATTGTTTTATTAGTTAATATTATTTAAATAAATTTCTGATGAAAAACAGTGAAATTTTCTGATTTATTGACTTAATAATCACGATAAGAAAATAGTTTATGGAATTGTTCGAAAGCTGCTATCTGGTTATCCAGATTGATAAAATACGAAGATTGCCATTTTTGCGTTTGAATCGCTTGTTTTGAAATAGGGGATACCCAAGATGGATAAATTCGTATGGCTCTTTTTCCTGCTTTAGCCTGAGTGGAAAAAATGCCTTTTTTAATCAGAATATGAGTGTTGAACAAAAAAATACCTTTTTGGTTACCGGAGTGTGTTGCAATCATGCAGAAATCGATATTATCCCTTTGCTCAAAGGGCATGATTTCTGAGTCAGGAGTAGGTCTTTTCCATAGTGTGACAAATTGCCCCATTTTATTCGGTGTTGTCTTTGCTTGGCGGAAAACTATCGCTTTACCATTAATCCCAAAGCGCATGGCATTGTATTCATGGCTTTCTTTTTCTTGGTAGGGTATGGTACTGAATTGAAATCCAGCGGGGCGTAAGAAGGATTTTTCTATTTCAGTAAAGGAATTAGGAATATGATCTGTATCTGATGGTAATGATCTACTAAAATTTTCTAATGGTAACAAGTTATACTCCTTTATTGACTTTAATTAATAAATTTTGTGGTTTGATATTCTAACTTAAATTATATATTTCTTTATTTTATTGTGATTATTATAACTTAAAAATGAAATGAATTTCAATGAAAATAAACATTCCATTTGTGGGTTAATTAACAATTAAACCTGAATGTGATTTAATAGATAACTATAAGAACTCCTGAATGATGGGAATTAAATGTAAAAATATATATTCAATAAAAACATTAAATCTAAAAACTATAACTTTATATATCATATTATGTATGAATATTTTGATGATGTGGATTTATTTTTCAAATAGGGTTTATGATGTTCTATATAAATATAAATGATATTGAAGATTAATATTCAGCGAAAAAACGCCCTGTCCAGAAGGACAGGGCGTTTCACATAATATAGAACAAACTAAACTGACTTAATTAGGATAAAGCGTCAGATTGATACCCGGCTTAATATCCTTGATTCTGATGCTTTTATTCCAGCTCATCAGGTCGTTAAGATTGACGCCGTGGCGTTTGGCGATGCTGAAAAAGGAGTCTCCCTTGCGAACCTGATACGTGACAGGGCCACTGCTATTGATTTTCAGCACTTGCCCGATCTTGAGCCGATCAGCCGTTTTCAAACTGTTTAATCTCTGTAACTCTCGGTGAGATGTTTTAAAACGTTTTGCAATGGCGGACAGCGTATCACCAGAATGAACCGTATACTGGTTCTGTTGCAGCAGCTGGCGAGTATTTTGAGCAACAGCCAGACGGATATCCTTCAAGACTTTTTCATCTGTCAGTAAGTTTTTAAACTGTTTGACGTTCCTTTTGGGCAGCATGATGTAATGCGGTCCATCAGGGGATGTTATGCCTTGCTTATAACCAGAGTTATATGCCCTGATTGATGTCAGGGACAGCCCAGATAACTCCGCCGCTTGTGACAGCGTGATCTGCTGACCAACCTCAACTTTGGCAAGTGCCTGCTGATTGTTGGGTTGTGGCAGCTTCAAGCTAAACTTGTCGTTATGGCGAATGATATTGCTGAGAGCTACTATTTTTGGAACATACTGCATCGTTTCGCGTGGCAGCGACAAAGACCAGAAATCCGTTGGTTTGCCCTTCGCCTGATTGTCTCTGATTGCACGTATGACCCGACCTTCGCCGCTGTTGTAAGCCGCGATAGTCAGCAACCAGTCTCCATTAAACCGTGCATTCAGATACTCAAGCATCTCCAGCGCTGCTGTCGTGGATGCAGCCAAATCACGGCGGGCATCGTACCATTTATCCTGTGTCAAGCCATAATGGTGGCCTGTACTCGGAATAATCTGCCATAAGCCAGCCGCTTTGGCATAAGAAGTGGCATGAGGATTAAAAGCACTCTCCACTATGGGAAGAAATACTACTTCCATTGGCATATGTCGTTGATCAAGCTGATCAACTATCCAATACATATACGGTTCTGCCCGTAACATCACATTTTGGAGATGACTCTTGTGTTTCAGATAATAATTTTGTTGCTCGCGCACCCTGTTGTTGTCAGGAATTTCCATCTTCAACTCATCACGGATATGTCCCCACAAATCTTGTTGGGTTGTCGGACTCTCCTTCCAGCTTGCAGTATCCTTTGGTTCTGCAATACCGTCTGTTTGCTGATTCGTCGAAGACATCTTCTGTGTATTTTGCTGGGAAGGGGTTTTTAATTGCAGACCCGATTGACACCCGGCAAGTAGAACAGAGGCGAACAAGATCGCTTTTGTCTTCATGTTCTCTTTTTATGTTTGCCTAAAAGGTGAGCGATCATACTGACCTATTACGCAGAAGACAACCCAACAAAGTCAAAATCGATCTTTATAAATTCTTAATTGCTGAAAAACAGAAGAAAGTGGTTTTGAATTAGGTTTAATGCCGATATTTTTTTGTAAATCAATGTCGTGACAATTCAGGAAAACGTTAACTTTTTTCTCTATTTGTAAAGTTGTTGGCACTGTTGGCTTATTATTTTCGCGAATACTTATAATTTTATTATAATAATCATGAATAGTTTCATTCTCAGGCAAAACTGCCCGTGCAAATTTCATATTAGCGGCAGTATATTCGTGAGCACAGCAGATTAAAGTCTCATCCGGCAATGACATGATTTTCTCAAGGGAAGAAAACATTTGTTCGGCTGTACCTTCAAATAATCGACCACAGCCACCAGAAAACAGAGTGTCGCCACAAAACAAATAGGGAGCCTGATAGAATGCAATGTGACCCAGGGTATGGCCGGGTAATTCCATGATGTGGAAATAATAATGACCGATCTCAATGGTGTCATGTTCATGGACAATATGAGTGGCGCCTTTGCTCCGGGTCTCTTCCGGGCCATATACGGGTAATTCGGTGTATTGTTTAAGTAGGCCAGCTACGCCGCCAACATGGTCGTGGTGATGGTGAGTCAGCAGGATTGCCGCAGGAATAAGTTGGTTGGCTGCTAAGATATCCATGACAGGCTGTGATTCAGACGGATCAACAATGACACAATGTTTGTCTTCATCACAAAGTAACCAAATGTAGTTATCTGAAAGGGCGGGGATCCTGATAATCTCCATTATATGCCTCATGTTTATAGTAGGTTGAAAGGAAGATGACATGCAATCAGCGCGTTCAATCAAGCAAATAACATCCCCTGCTTCTTGGGCTGAGTTGCCGTGGGGAGAGTATTACCGCGTCGCTCTGGAACGTCAATTGGAACCGTGGTGGCCGAAGATTTTTGGGCTTCATTTGGCGAAGCTGGGTAATCTGAGTGCAGAAATTGACAGCCGTGCCTGTCCGATCAGTCATCAGTTCAATATCGGCTTACTGGAGGGAAGTATGGATGTTATTGCTGATCCTTACTGCCTGCCTTTTGAAGCTAAATCTGTTGATGCCTGCCTGCTGGCGCATATGCTGACTTACAGCGCTGATCCACACTGGCTGCTACGGGAAGTCGACCGTATCATAACTGATGATGGCTGGTTGATTATCAGTGGTTTTAACCCGATCAGCCTGTTGGGATTAAGAAAAGTACTCCTGCCGATACACCGTCGTCAGGCTTATGAGGCTCAAATGTTTTCCATGCTTCGCCAAGTGGATTGGTTAAGTCTGCTCAACTATGAAATTGTTCATCATGCCAGCTTTTATGTTTTACCGTGGCAAAGCGGGAAAAGTTTTTGTAACCGTTCCACGTCGATATTTGGCTGTATGAATGTGATAATTGCCCGCAAGCGGACAATTCCCCTGACATTAAATCCCATGTGGGCGACATCGCTGAAACCAAAGTTCAGAAATGTATTGGGAGCGGCAAAAGATCTTCACCGACGCCAATAATTTTTACTGTTTAATTTCCACTTTCAGCATAACCATTATCAGGCAACGTGGGTGAATTGGCGGCGGTACGAGCCAATTCATCACACTGTTCGTTTTCTCGATGTCCTGCATGCCCCTTGACCCAGCGCCAATCGATATCATGGTCTGCTATGGCTTGATCCAGTCGCTGCCAGAGATCAACATTGATGACGGGGGACTTGTCGGCTTTTTTCCAGCCGCGTTTTTTCCAGTTGTGTATCCATTGGGTAATTCCTTGACGGACATACTGGCTATCGGTAGTCAGGATCACATTGCATGGACATGTGAGCGATTCCAGCCCTGCAATGGCTGCCATCAATTCCATTCGGTTGTTGGTCGTACGAAAATAGCCTTTGCTCAAGGTTTTTTCATGCTGCTGGTAACGGAGTACAACACCGTATCCACCGGGTCCGGGATTACCGAGGCAAGATCCATCGGTGAAAATTTCTACCTTTTTGCTCATATTTGGTAGACTCTTCCTATATCAACTTCAATCGAAACTCTAAGTCTGACACAAAAAAACACTATGAGCACTGCAATTACCCGCCAAATTGTCCTCGATACAGAAACAACCGGTATGAACAAGCTGGGGGTTCACTATGAAGGACACAATATTATCGAAATTGGAGCGGTGGAAGTGATCAACCGTCGTCTGACGGGGCGCCATTTTCATCTCTATATTAAACCTGAGCGTCTGGTTGATCCTGAAGCGTTTGAAGTTCACGGTATCAGTGACGAATTTTTGCAGGATAAACCAACGTTTGCCGATATTGCCGATGAGTTTATCGAGTTTATCCGGGGCGCCGAGCTGATTATCCATAACGCGACGTTCGATATCGGTTTTATGGACTATGAATTCCGCAAGCTTAATCGTGATATCCCGCCAACCGCAGATTTTTGTACGATCACGGATAGCTTGGTGCTGGCAAGGCAACTGTTCCCCGGCAAGCGAAATAACCTCAATGCATTGTGCGACCGTTATCAGATCGATAACTCGAAGCGTACTCTCCACGGGGCCTTGCTTGATGCCGAGATTCTGTCTGATGTCTATCTGACAATGACAGGTGGCCAGACATCGCTGACCTTTTCGATGGAAGGGGAGGTTTCAGGTGGCGCTCAGATGGCAGAAATCCAGAAAATTACGCGTCCCCAGACGGGATTGAAAGTGATCTATGCTTCTGATGAGGAATTGCTTCAACATGAATCCCGCTTGGATCTGGTTGAAAAGAAAGGGGGAAGCTGTCTATGGCGTCCGAAACCTGAACAGTTACAGTGACGGGAGCCGCAATAAGATAAAATAACTTCGTCATTAAGGTGAAAAACTGTGCAAGCGCACAATTTTGTTATAAAAAGCGATTGACGGATTATGCTGAGGCTCGTATTATCCACCCCGTTCTCAACCAGAACAGCATGCGGTGCGGTAGTTCAGTTGGTTAGAATACCGGCCTGTCACGCCGGGGGTCGCGGGTTCGAGCCCCGTCCGCACCGCCAGAATCTATAAGCCCTGAGTTTTTAACTCGGGGCTTTTTCTTTTTCCGGTTACTCTCAGCCACAGCCGGCAAAATAGCCCTTCCTTGATGACTGATCACGACCATGCAGGCAATGGTTGAAATATCGTTATGCTCAAGTGTTGACTGAATTTTGAACGTACAATATATTGTACAAATGATCCATGTGAATGAGTTTACTCCATCAAAAAGCTGAAATTGGATGGTTATAATGAAAGTCTTAACATATAGCGAAGCTAGACAGAATCTCTCTGAAACCATGATTAGTGTGGTTAACGATTGCAGCCCCGCCATTATTACCCGAAAAAACGGTGAAAGTTGTGTGTTGATGTCTTTGTCTGATTATGAATCCTTACAGGAAACTGCATACTTGATGCGTTCTCCAAACAATGCGAATCGTCTAATGGATTCAATTGCAGAATTGAGAGCAGGAAAGGGTAAGGCTAAAGAGTTGGATTTAGATTAATGAAAATTACTTTTTCTGACAGTGCCTGGGAAGATTATCTTTACTGGCAACAAACAGATAAGGCAATACTGAAACGCATTAATCAACTTATTAAAGATATACGTCGGCAGCCTTTTGAAGGAATTGGTAAACCAGAACCTTTAAAACATAACTTGTCAGGGTTCTGGTCAAGGCGTATCACTGAAGAGCACCGCTTGATATACGCTATTGAAGAAGATCAAATAATGATAGCAGCCTGTCGTTATCATTATTGAAAGATGTCCGAGTTCTTAACTCAGATTTCTTCTTTTTCCGGTAGAGAGAAAGCTGCACCGAGCCAGCGATTTTTTCTCCTTCCAGCATTATCAAAAACAGGCGATTACCAGACATCAGATCCGCTTCGACACCCTGCCAGTATTGTTTTGCATCGTTCGCATCAAGTGGAGCAATAAAACCGACAGAGGCACCACTTGGCTAGAAGAAATTGCTACTCATATATCATTACCCTGAAGGGGAGAAGGACTCGCTCTTTTTGCCTTGATCAACCTATAAAGTATCATGTCTAATACGTGACTTCCCTTTGCGCAAGTCACGGTATGAAATTATCTCCCATTTGCGCAAATGCACCTTCAGTTGTACGAATTGATCTGAAAATTTGTCATAACAACGGGATAAATCAAAGAATTGATGCCAGAGGAAAATTAAGATTGTTCCCGTTATCTGGCATTAATGATTGCGGTTTGTATGCCGCGCTGCGAAAATTAGTTCTTATGTACATTAACGCTTTCATCCGACTTGGAGTAAAGAATGACCACTCGTAAAACCCTTGCTAATGCTGTCCGCTTCTTGAGCATGGATGCTGTGCAGAAAGCAAAATCAGGGCATCCTGGCGCACCAATGGGAATGGCTGACATTGCCGAAGTGCTGTGGCGCGACTATCTGAATCATAACCCTGTGAACCCTAATTGGGCTGATCGTGACCGTTTCGTGTTATCCAACGGCCACGGCTCTATGCTGATTTACAGCTTGCTGCACCTGACTGGCTATGATGTTTCTATCGATGATCTGAAAAACTTCCGTCAACTGCATTCCAAAACCCCGGGTCATCCAGAATATGGCTATACTGCGGGCGTAGAAACAACGACTGGGCCACTGGGTCAGGGCGTCGCCAATGCAGTGGGTTTTGCAATTGCGGAACGTACACTGGCAGCACAGTTCAACCGCCCGGGTCATGATATCGTCGATCACCACACTTATGTATTCATGGGTGACGGCTGTATGATGGAAGGGATCTCCCATGAAGTCTGCTCTTTGGCGGGTACACTGAAACTGGGCAAACTGATTGCGTTCTATGATGACAATGGTATCTCCATCGATGGTGAAGTCGAAGGTTGGTTCACTGATGATACCGCTGCACGTTTTGATGCGTATGGCTGGCACGTTATCCGTGGCGTAGATGGCCATGACTCAGACGCGATCAAAGCCGCAATCGAAGAAGCACAGAAAGAAACAGGCAAACCTTCTCTGCTGATGTGTAAAACCATCATCGGTTTTGGTTCACCAAACAAAGCAGGCAAAGAAGAGTGTCACGGTTCTCCGCTGGGTGATGCGGAAATCGAAGCGACCCGCAACGCGCTGGGCTGGGAACATCCTGCGTTTGAAGTTCCTCAGGATATTTATGCTGGATGGGATGCTAAAGCAGCAGGCAAAGCTAAAGAAGCGACATGGGAAGAAAAATTTGCCGCTTACGCAAAAGCACATCCAGAACTGGCAGCAGAATTTAACCGCCGTACCCGTGGCGAGCTGCCTGCAAACTGGGAAGCCGAATCCAAAGCATTCATTGAGAATCTGCAACAAAATCCAGCTTCTATTGCCAGCCGCAAAGCATCACAAAATGCGCTGGAAGCATTTGGTAAAGTGCTGCCTGAATTTATGGGCGGCTCCGCTGACTTGGCTCCAAGTAACCTGACCATGTGGTCTGGCTCCAGACCCCTGAATGAAGTTCAGGACGGCAACTATATTCACTACGGTGTCCGTGAATTCGGTATGTCTGCCATCATGAACGGTATCGCTCTGCATGGCGGTTTTGTGCCTTATGGCGCGACATTCCTGATGTTTGTTGAATATGCCCGTAACGCGGTGCGTATGGCTGCGCTGATGAAAATCCGCAGCATTTTCGTATATACCCATGACTCCATCGGTCTGGGTGAAGATGGCCCGACCCATCAGCCTGTTGAGCAAATTGCCAGCCTGCGCGTGACGCCAAATATGAGCACATGGCGCCCCTGCGACCAGGTGGAATCAGCGGTCGCGTGGAAATATGCGATTGAACGTCAAAATGGCCCGACTGCCCTGATCTTCTCCCGTCAGAATCTGGCACAGCAGGCACGTACGGCTGAACAACTGGCGAATATCGAGAAAGGGGCTTATATCCTGAAAGATTGCGCAGGCCAGCCTGAACTAATTCTGATCGCGACCGGCTCTGAAGTTGAACTGGCGGTGAAAGCGGCTGACCAACTGAGCGCAGCAGGTCGCCAGGTTCGTGTTGTCTCTATGCCATCTACTGATGCATTTGACAAACAGGATGCCGCATACCGTGAAGCTGTACTGCCCGCCGCGGTTTCTGCTCGTGTTGCCATCGAAGCCGGTATCGCTGATTACTGGTTCAAATACGTTGGCATCAACGGTGCTATCGTGGGTATGGAAACATTCGGTGAATCCGCACCGGCTGATCTTCTGTTCAAAGAGTTTGGTTTCACCGTCGAAAACGTGGTTGCCAAAGCGACATCTCTGTTGAAATAATCAGTAAACGAAATGATAAGCGCATTCGCATCAATATCTGAGCGAATGCGCTCTTTTTTTATACAATTTTGCTTCGTTATCTCATTAATGACTCTTGCCATCGCGCTTTTTTTCTCGTAATCTGCGTCTATATTAGCTGAACCGTTTCAGTTTTAGCGCATAAAATGTCTTGTCTGTCACAATCTGATTAATTTTGTGATGAATCATCCGTACAATCAGCAGTTGCTCAGTTATTCTAAGCGGTTGCATGACCACAGAGAAATTCAGGGAGTAACATGACAATCAGGATAGCGATTAACGGTTTTGGGAGAATCGGGCGCAGTATCTTACGTGCTCTCTACGAATCCGGGCGTCAAGCTGAAATTTCGGTGATCGCTATTAATGAGCTGGCTGATGCGGAAGGTATCGCTCACTTATTGAAATACGATTCCAGTCATGGGCGTTTTGCATGGGATGTACGCCTGAACAACAGCTTATTGCAAGTGGGAGATGACAGCATCCGGCTGTTTCATCAACCGGATATTTCAGCGTTGCCGTGGAAAGAGTTGGGCATTGATATCGTACTTGACTGTACGGGCAAATACGGCGAGCGGGCGGATGGTGAAGCGCATATTGCCAGCGGTGCCAAAAAAGTTCTGTTTTCCCATCCGGGAGGGAATGATCTGGATGCGACCGTGGTCTATGGTGTGAATCACCATGAGCTGGTGGCGCAGGATTGTATCGTTTCCAATGCATCCTGTACGACAAACTGCATTATTCCAATCATCAAATTATTGGATGATGCGTTCAATATTGAATCTGGCACGGTGACAACCATCCATGCTTCCATGAATGATCAACCCGTGATTGATGCTTATCATAGTGATTTACGTCGAACCCGGGCGGCCAGTCAATCCATCATTCCTGTCGATACAAAACTGTCTGCGGGGATCACACGTATCTTCCCCAAATTCAGTGATCGTTTTGAAGCCATTTCGGTGCGGGTACCGACTATCAATGTGACAGCGATTGACTTGAGCGTCACGGTCAGCGCCGCAGTGGATGTCAGGGATGTGAACCAGCTACTGCAAGAATCAGCGGTAAGCTCGTTTCGTGGTATAGTGGATTACACTGATTTACCGTTGGTTTCAACGGATTTTAACCACGATCCCCACAGTGCCATCGTGGATGGCACACAAACGAGGGTCAGCGGGAAGCACCTGATCAAAACCCTTGTGTGGTGTGATAATGAGTGGGGCTTTGCCAATCGTATGCTTGATACGACGCTGGTAATGGCTGCGACGGGTTTCAAATAATCTTCTGTTGTGCCGGATGTTACTTGGACAAACGGTACTCAGCGGAGGATTGAGTAATTTTATAAAGAATCAATGAGAGGATTCACCATGTCTGTAATTAAGATGACTGATTTAGATCTGGCGGGTAAACGCGTACTGATCCGTGCTGATCTGAATGTGCCGGTAAAAGATGGCAAAGTTACCTCTGATGCACGTATTCGTGCGTCTTTGCCGACGATTGAGTCTGCGTTGAATCAGGGAGCCAAGGTCATGGTTACTTCTCACCTGGGGCGCCCGACTGAGGGAGAATACAACGAAGAGTTTTCACTGCAACCTGTCGTTGATTACCTGAAAGAAAAACTTTCATCTCCTGTTCGTCTGGAAAAAAATTATCTGGATGGCGTTGAAGTGGCGGAAGGCGAATTGGTGGTACTGGAAAACGTTCGCTTCAATAAAGGTGAGAAAAAAGACGATGAAACGTTATCAAAACAATATGCAGCCTTGTGTGATGTGTATGTGATGGATGCCTTTGGCACCGCGCACCGCGCTCAGGCGTCGACTCACGGCGTTGCTAAATTTGCGGCGATTGCTTGTGCAGGCCCACTGCTGTCTGGTGAACTGGAAGCCTTGGGTAAAGCGCTGCGCAACCCTGCTCGCCCAATGGTGGCGATTGTGGGTGGGTCTAAAGTCTCAACTAAACTGACTGTGCTTGATTCACTGTCTAAAATTGCTGACCAGCTGATTGTGGGCGGTGGAATTGCCAATACTTTTGTTGCTGCAGAAGGGCATAATGTTGGCCGTTCTCTGTATGAAGATGATTTGATCCCTGAAGCGAAAAAACTGCTGGAAAGCTGTGATATTCCGGTTCCTACCGATGTTCGTGTTGCCACTGAATTCTCTGAGACAGCGGAAGCAACGCTGAAATCCACCAGCGAAATTAAAGACGAAGAGCAGATCCTGGATTTGGGTGATGCTTCTGCGGAGCGTCTGGCTGAAATCCTGAAAGATGCCAAAACCATTCTGTGGAATGGCCCGGTGGGTGTTTTTGAATTTCCTAACTTCCGTAAAGGAACCGAAATTATTGCCCGTGCGATTGCTGAAAGTGACGCTTTCTCGATTGCAGGTGGCGGTGATACCTTGGCTGCCATCGATCTGTTCGGCATTGCTGATAAGATCTCTTACATTTCTACCGGTGGTGGTGCTTTCCTTGAGTTTGTCGAAGGTAAAAAACTGCCAGCCGTTGTCATGCTGGAAGAACGTGCTAACAGTAATTAAGTTGTGATAACGGGCAGCATTTGCTGCCTGTTCAATGTCAATACAGGACCACGTAACATGTCTAAAATTTTTGATTTCGTAAAACCGGGTGTCATCACTGGTGATGATGTTCAAAAAGTCTTTGCTGTCGCAAAAGAAAACAACTTCGCTTTACCAGCTGTTAACTGCGTCGGTACTGATTCCATCAACGCAGTGTTGGAAACAGCGGCAAAAGTACGTGCTCCGGTAATCATCCAGTTTTCCAATGGCGGTGCGGCATTCGTTGCAGGTAAAGGTTTGAAGGCAGAAGGCCAGCAGGCGGCGATTCTGGGTTCAATTTCTGGTGCTCATCATGTTCATCAGATGGCAGAATACTACGGCGTTCCTGTTATCCTGCATACCGACCACTGTGCACGCAAACTGCTGCCGTGGATTGACGGCCTGCTGGATGCCGGTGAAAAACATTATGCGCAGACCGGCAAGCCGCTGTTCTCTTCTCATATGATTGACCTGTCAGAAGAATCTCTGGAAGAAAACATTGAGATTTGCAGTCAGTATCTGGCGCGTATGGCGAAAATCGACATGACGCTGGAAATCGAACTGGGCTGTACTGGTGGGGAAGAAGATGGTGTTGATAACAGCCATCTGGACAGCTCTTCTCTGTATACTCAGCCAGAAGACGTGGCTTACGCTTATGAAAAACTGAACGCTATCAGCCCACGTTTCACTATCGCGGCTTCTTTCGGTAACGTTCACGGCGTCTATAAGCCAGGTAACGTCAAACTGACGCCAAAAATCCTGCGCAACTCACAAGACTACGTGTCTGAGAAGTTCAACCTGCCACACAACAGCCTGGATTTCGTTTTCCACGGTGGTTCTGGTTCCACCGCAGAAGAGATTCAGGAAGCGGTCAGCTATGGCGTAGTTAAAATGAATATTGATACCGACACCCAGTGGGCAACTTGGGAAGGTATTCTGAACTACTACAAAAAGAACGAAGGCTATCTGCAAGGCCAATTGGGTAACCCAGAAGGCGCAGACAAACCTAACAAAAAATTCTACGATCCACGCGTTTGGCTGCGTGCGGCTCAGGTTTCCATGATCGTTCGTCTGGAACAGGCTTTTAAAGAACTGAATGCGGTTGATGTGCTGTAATTGGTATCCTAATTAAATGTTTTGAACTGCACCCGTAAGCGATAATTATTTAGCTTTGAAAGGTGCAGTTTTATTAATTATATTTGGCAGTTTCACATAGTAAATGCAACATCGTTATTCTGGAAGTAGATAACTCTGTATTTCTTCAAATAAAAAATGAGAGTTACCTCATATTTTACTATATTTATATAGAAAAATGGATAACTCTTATTTTTAGATGCTGTTTTAATTTAATACTTATGTACTTTATATATTATAATTAAACAAGATTTTTTATAACTTTCCCCCGGAAAACATCTCTTTTATATCCACATTCATGGCGTTATTAGCGGTTATATCACTCAACAAGACATGAACATTTCTGCCATCCTGTTTAATTGAATGAATTTTAAAACGTGTTTCTCTGGGGAAGAGAATCTCAGCCTGTCCTGCTGGTGGGCCTTTAAGCCGTTCGGTCAAAGTCTTGCTTGAAGCCTGATCAAAAGCCATTTTTTCAATCGCATTATTGTATTGTGAAATATCAGCGATATTGACTCCTTGATTTGATAACAAAGCCATTTTGACATATCGAGTTTCACCTTTATCCTCTTTATGCTTAAAATCTAAAAAACCACGATGTGCTGATGTAGATAAATAAGTACGGTCTGAAACAATATCTCCGACATTCATACGGTTTTCTCCTTGAGAATGCCAGGGAGAGAAAGCCGCGTTATCTGCATAGGTCATAATGCGGTAAACGACCTTTTTTTCGTTATTTTCACTTTGCAGGGTTGATAATGCCCTATCTATGCCTTGTTGAACGATTGTACCCGTTTTCCCCTGCCGGATATCCTTATTAATAGCTTTACTACTGGTCGTGTAGTCTTTAAGAAACTGGCTATCTTTACCAATAGGATTCTGGGTTAATAGCTCATGAGATTCTTTTTCGGTCTGAGCAGCTATGGCCCGTTGCCTTTTGAATGGTTGAGATTTCATCATTTTTTGGAAGAAACGCTCTTCCAGACCAGTAAAAGAACCTTTTGCTATTGCAGCATCTTCTGTTCTATGTACTGGTGCTAGTCCCTTAACATCTAACAATTTGATAGGATTATTCCTCACCATCCGATATAAATTCAGCCCATCTATAGTTCCTGCTGGATCAGCACTTAACCATCTTCCCACCCACGGCTGATAATAACGGAAGCCATAATAATACAATCCCGTCGCATCCCGCTCTTTACCGGAATAACGAATCGTTTTGTAATGGGCTTCGGTCTGGTTTCTTGTTGCCCATACTGAAGTGCCACCATAAGGATAATATTCTTCCTCAGTGATAATCTGCCCTGTGCCATCCAATTCAAGTTGACTGCTGCCAAGCAGATTGTCATAGCTGTAACGCAGTTGATTATTATCGATATCCGTCGGTTTACCGCTCTCCCAATGCAGAACACGTACTTGTGCTCGACCCGCTTCACCAACACTAACCACCTGCAAATCTTCAGTAATACTATTCCCGTTTTTGGTGGTACGTAGTTCCAAACTCGTCAGATAGGCAACTCGCTGTTGTTCACCGATTTTCAGCATCCGGATACCGCCGCTGTCATAGCTATACTCTTCAAGGTTGTCGCTGCTGCCTGTTTTGTTCACCTGATGTAACTCTCCCCGTGAATTCCATTTCAGGCTTTGTCCCGGTATCAGATTCATTTGATGACCGCTGGCATCAAACTGCGCATCGACCTGTTCCGGTTTTTCGGCCAGATCTTGGGAGACGGCGTGGTTGCTGCGATTGGAAACGGTGATATTTAAGGTGTAATTATTATTGGTCGCTGGTGAACTGTGGCGGATTTGCAGCAGGTTGCCGGCATTGTCATAAGAATAGCTGCGGGTGTAGTTGGTATAGGTGCTGCTATCAATGGGGGAAACGGGAGAAGGAAGTTTATTGCTTTGCTGGCCGATATTCGCCATTTCGCGCCCTGTGGCATTGATAAGCTGATACAGGGAATCATAACTGTAACTGTTCTCCGGCACGACTTTCTGATTACGCCAGAAGCGGGTGGCTTCGGTATCATTGCGGATATTGAGCACGTTACCGACCGGATCATAATCGTAACGTAAATCTTGCAGCACTTTGGCATCAGACGGGCGGTGGGTGGTGATGCTGATTAACCGCTGAGTCTCTGGTTCGTAGGTGTAATCGGTGATCACGCCATTGCCATGCACTTCTTGCAGTTTTTGTCCGGCAGCGGAGTAAGTGAGTGATTTGAGAATGATTTGTTCATTCTGGTCTTTCAACGTCAGCCAGCTTCCTTTCAATTGACCGGCAATATCGTAAGCCAGACGCTGTAGATTACCTTTGGTATCAGTTTGAGTGAGAAGGGCGCTTGTGGCATCTACTGTGCTTTGGGTTGTGTGAAGAGTATTGTCCAGTGCACCAAGATTGTTGTCTGTCCAGTTGGCTCGCTGGTCATCAAGGATAAATTGTCGGGATTGCTTGAGTGTGGCACCTGTCAGCGAACAGCTTTGCAGTTGGTTCAATCCGGCGGGATCATAATGTTTGATACATTGGCCGACAAGGTTATTGTCTTTGGCTTGCTGACTATTGTCAGACCAGAAAAGGCGTTCCGTGATACGAGGTGAAGCATTGACTTCCTGCTCGCTGACGCTCAATAGGCGTCCCGGCAGGGAAGGCGCTTCATACTGCCATCGTTGCGTGACACCCGTGGCGGTGACAGCCATTATTGGGCGCCCCTCAATATCATTCAGTGTGACGGTTCGCCCTGCATCAACACTGTCTGTAAGTAAAATTTGGCCGTTTAAATCATGCTGCCAGATAAAATTGGGCTTGATGGTACTGTCATTCTGCTGGCTGGCATACAGCCGGGGATCAAGACTCTGGATAAGAGAACCTTGGATATTATATTGGTGGCGGGTAATACGGGTATCGGTTGCATTGTTCACTTCGGCACGGTGATAACCTATATCTCGAACGTGTAAACCCCGGTTATCAAGCACACTCACCATCGGGGTTTTGTCATAAAGCGCGGGGTTGAAACTACTCATCTATGGCTTCCTCTAAATTTAGTTTGAGAGAACGATCCTAGTATGATACAGCGAATAGATAGACTGATATTTATTAAAGTTTAATCAATTTATTCAGGTATATTTGGTGGGAAGAAGAGGTTCTTTACATGTGTACGGAAAGCATAAATTGGAGGTTGTTTAATGGCGGTGATGAATACAGTTGCTTTACAGCGGGCACTTGATAATTGGCTGCTTTTCTCTCCCTGTCTGGGGGTTAATGTCACTCTATCTGATTCCCTTGGTAATCATTGGCATAGCGCTAGCGGGTTTGAACAATTTGAAAATAAAACAGAAATGAAAGCATTACAGCAGTGTTATATCTATAGCATTACCAAAACATTTACGGCGATCCGGATACTGCAATTAGTTGAACAAGAAAAACTGGCATTGGATTCACGATTGACGGAAATACTTGGTCATTGTGGGCTCGATCCGACTATTACGATCAGACAGCTTTTGAATCATACTGCGGGTGTCCCTAACTACACCGAGTTTGATGGGTATGATGCGGCAACGAAGGCGAGTCCGGGGACTCCTTGGAGCTATGATTATACGCTGGCGTTGAGTGGTGAAAAAGGCATGAAATTTTCTCCGGGGGAGGGGTGGGATTACAGTAATACCGGATACATGCTATTAGCTAAAGTTATTGAGGTGGTGACGGGAGAATCATTTCAAAAAAATATTAATGACGGCATCATCTTGCCGTTAGAGCTCACTAAGACATATGTTGCCAGTGATATCGATCGCGGCACCGTTATTCCGGGTTTTAGCCGTTGGCTTAATCATAATGATGTGATGGAAAACATAACGGGAATATATCATCCTCATTGGTGCAAGACAGAGTTGATGGTTTCAACGACCAAAGAGATATGTCAGGTGTATCAAGCACTATTTCAAGGTAAAATCCTCAGCCCCGCTTTATTAGCGGAAATGTGTAAACCCATTTCGATTGGCAGAAGTGCTGGCCCTTTTTATCGTAAGCCAAGTTATGGGATGGGATTAATGATCGATTCTGAATGGGGGCACGGAGGGTTGTTCGGTCACGGTGGTGAAGGGCCGGGATTTAATACATGGGCGCTTTATCTGCCTGAGTATCAGGAACGCGCCTTGGCGATATGCATTTTTTGCAATACCAGTATGGCAGGACAGCCTATTTATTTAGTAAAAGATCTTTTGCGCGTGCTCGGCGCATCATTCACTGAATAACAAAACATTCCGATTTCTTTTGAAGGGGTAGCATGGAAAAATGGGATTTGTTTTTCCTACGGCGGGTTTAAGCTGTTTTAAAATAACCGAAGTTCAGGTTCAGCATACAAATATTGTGACCCCTCTCACGCTTTATGACCGATAAGAGTAAAACTAGGAAAAATTCCTAATTCAACTAAGACTGTAGCTCAAGCCAATCTTTCTCCACTTTTTTAAACTTCTGGGTAATGACAATACCGACGAAAACTCTCGCTTTTCTGCGATCTCCCTTTTTTGCTTCCTCCTGCATCAACAAAAAAGGTTTTCCTTATCGTGATTATCTGAGGATTTCACATGTTTAAAATTCTAGATCAAATTCGCAAGCCGACGCTGGATCTTCCGGTCGAAGAGCGCCGCAAAATGTGGTTTAAGCCCTTCATACAGTCGTACTTGGTGGTTTTTATTGGCTATATGGCCATGTATCTGGTGCGTAAAAACTTTAACATAGCCCAAAACGACATGATCTCCACTTATGGTCTGTCGATGACGGAGCTGGGTTTGATCGGGCTGGGGTTCTCTATCACTTACGGGATTGGCAAAACCGTAGTGTCTTATTATGCCGATAGCAAAAATACCAAACAATTCCTTCCCTTTATGCTGATCCTGTCTGGCCTTGCCATGATCGGTTTCAGTATGAGTATGGGCAGTTCCAACATCAGCGTTTTCCTGATGGTGGCGTGTTATGCACTCAGTGGCTTTTTCCAAAGTATTGGCGGGCCTGCCAGTTATTCCACCATTACTAAATGGACTCCCCGTAATAAACGCGGAACCTATCTTGGCCTTTGGAATATGTCACACAACGTGGGTGGCGCAGGAGCTGCCGGGGTTGCGCTATTTGGTGCTAATTACCTGTTTGATGGCCATGTGGTAGGGATGTTTGTTTTTCCTTCTATTATTGCCCTAATCATTGGTTTTATTGGCTTACGCTACGGCAGTGATTCGCCAGAAAGCTATGGTTTGGGTAAAGTCGAAGAATTATTTGATGAAGCCGTCAGTGAAGAAGATATCGCGGCAGAAGAAAATCAAATGACCAAACGCGAGATCTTTGTTGAATACGTATTGAAAAACAAAGTGATTTGGTTACTCTGCTTCGCCAATATTTTTCTTTATGTCGTGCGCATTGGTATCGACCAATGGTCAACCGTGTATGCATACCAGGAATTAGGTCATTCAAAAGAAACCGCGATTTCCGGTTTTACCTTGTTTGAAGTTGGGGCGCTGGTGGGTACGTTGATGTGGGGATACCTGTCAGACTTAGCCAATGGCCGTCGTGCGCTGGTTGCCTGTGTTTCTCTGGGCTTGATTATTGTCTGCCTTGAGTTCTACCAACATGCCACCAGTGAGTTCATGTATTTGTCCTCTCTGTTCGTACTCGGCTTCTTGGTATTTGGCCCACAATTGTTGATCGGCGTGGCTGCTGTTGGTTTTGTACCGAAAAAAGCGATCAGTGTGGCCGATGGGGTTAAGGGGACGTTTGCTTACTTAATCGGTGATAGCTTTGCCAAACTCGGCTTGGGCATGATTGCCGATGGCGTCCCTATTTTTGGTTTAACCGGCTGGAAAGGCACCTTTGTTGCACTGGATGCTTCGGCATTTATCTGTATCGGCTTGCTTGCTTTTGTTGTTATTGCGGAAGAGAAAAAAATCCGAAAAGCCAGAAAGCACTGCCAATAACTTTGAAGAAATACACTGACGCCATTGCCTGAACGCAGTGGCGTTTTCTGCTTATCTTTTATCTCAATGTTCAGTCTATTGCGAAGCGACATCGATAACGGTAGTTTATGTTGATTCCCACATCCGGTAATAAATAACAATGATTAAAGTAGCATTAGTCGATGATCATGTTGTGGTACGCTCTGGTTTCGCCCAATTAATGAGTTTAGAACCCGATATCGAAATCGTCGGCCAATTCAGTTCATGTGCTGAGGCCAGAAATGGGCTGCCAGGCTCAGGAGCAACGGTTTGTATTCTTGATATTTCGATGCCAGATGAGAGCGGGCTTTCATTGCTGCAAGATCTCCCTTCCGGTATTCACTGTATTATGCTCAGTGTTCATGATTCTATCACTATGGTAGAAAATGCATTGAAGGCGGGAGCCCGTGGTTATCTCAGCAAACGCTGTAGCCCGGATGAGCTGCTTCAGGCAGTGCGTACGACGGCAAATAATGGCTGTTATCTCACGCCGGATATTGCGCTGAAACTGGCGTCATCAAAAAATAGCCAGACTTCATTAGATCGCTTGACTAACCGAGAGCGGCAAGTGGGTGAAATGCTTGCCAGAGGTATGGATGTCAAGGTTGTCGCGGCCGAGTTGGGATTGAGTCATAAAACAGTGCATGTTCATCGCGCCAATATGATGAGTAAATTGGGGGTGACAAATAACGTGGGTTTAGTGAATTATTTTACGACTAGTGATCTCTAATGCGTCGATATTTGATCGGGTTAATTATGTTATTAATTAAAGTGGTATTTTATTAAGGAGTGCTATTGGGGTGCTGTAATGGCAGCGCCCGGATAGTTTTTGACGGGTTTTCATTAGTTCATTTTCTTTTAAATTGTATCCTCTCCAGTTCTTTTGAGGCCTGTTCTATTTGCTTATCAATGTGTGCCGCAAGATCATTTACATGAACGATTCTCGGTGACTTCTGGCTGTCGTTTAACTTATATGTAGGGATACCCAGCTTACCTCGCTTATTACGCGCTTTCTCCACGGGTGTTAACTTCACTTCTGCCACTTTCGGCGTGGGTGGCAGAGGAGGGCAGATACCCTCATGAATGTAAAAGTTCTGTCTGAGGCGGTGGATAATCTGATTCGTGTAATCCCTGCCGTCGTCGATGTGGAATGTTGCCCTAACAAGCACATCGTCAATGTCTGCCTCCAACTCTCTTACCTTCTGCTCGGTAGCTTCGAAAGCGTCTTTATAAAGCAGCAGAACGATAAAAACAGGGTTGCCGTAAAGCTTGTTTGTGAAAGCGCCAAATCGTAATCGACAAGCTGCTTCCATGCCTGAGGGTTCTATGAGTACCGCATCCCTGCCAAACATCAAATATGGGTAGGCCAGATACATTAATAATGAATGAATTAATACCTATTGTCATTTTATTGTTAATTAAATAAACTAACCACCATTATTAAATCATTTATTGCAAATATAGTTGTTGTTTGGGTTTTTATTAATGTAACCAATAGTGTCTTTTTTTGTAATAAATTTATATTTTCATGAGTGTTTTTTTTGATGTTTTATTTTAATTTTATTTCAGTATGGTGAGATGTGTAATCGACTTGTGAATTTAATATGGGTCCATTATTGTATTTTATTATGACTAATTAATGAGGATATTAAAATGAGTAATAATTTCAACTTATTTGTTGCACTTGATTTTGACAAAATCATGGCAAAGAATGCATTCTCTGTTAGTAAAGAAGTACCGAAGAAAATCGAAAGTAGTATGATTCATATGCTATTTTTTGATGAAAAAGAAAACAAGCTTCTTGATAAAGGTGGAGAGGTATTAACGCTTGACAATGTAGTACGTGGTGATTCGATTTATTGGAGTTTAATTAAATTACCAAGCTATAAAAGTTATTATACGGCTGTGATAACTAAATATTCTAAGACTGGGAATAATGATCAATTTATATCTTCACCACGCTTAAATGTTGGAACCATAACAATACCATATATAATCAATGACGATACAAAAGTAATAGACACTGCAAAAATCAAAAATAATTATTGGTCAAGTGACGTAAGGTTTGATAAAGATGTTAAAGTTCAAACTTATAAAGGAAATATTACACTATATGATAGTGATGGAAATGATTTTGGTTATTCTTATTTTGAACATAAATTAATATTAAGTACAAACAATGAAAATTCGTAATAATTTTTCCTCTTAAGTTCAAGGCTGCGCTCCGGCGTGGCCTTTTTCATATGTGCAGTTTGCAGGATTCTGCCACCTCGTGATAACGAATCAAATTGATGACCTACCACCGGGAGCACCCCAACGTGCCAGCATTCGCCAGAAATACACGAGAGGGTTACTCTGATGGTGATTTGATTGATATCCCCAGCGGCAGGTTTGTCTCTGTTCGAGTGCAAATGTCAGCCACTAAGGATGATACAAAAATTACTCCGGTTTGGTGTGGGATTTGGAGCAGAAAGGGGTGGAAGAGTGAGGTTGATATGAACCCGCAGAAAGTCGCGGGGTAGAAAATAATTATAGTGAAAATTTTTATTACGGGAAGACAAGAAAATAAGAAGTAATGGCATCCCTGCCATTTAATAATTACTGTATATGGGTTTTTATATATATTAATATTCCATCCATAGGATATTTGTTCTGTGGCCGTAGATACTGAACCTGATTTTTCAGTAACAAATACAAAATGCTCAGGCATTCAATAACGGGGGCCATAAATACAAATTGGCGGTACCAGAAAAAGGCCATGCCATTTTGTATACCCTAGTTTCTTAGCATGGTTTTTGAGGTCTTCGAGGTCTTCGGGGTCTTCGGGGTTAATGATAAAATCCAATATTTCCGCTTTTCCAGAGCCATTTTTATGCGACCAACAAGTTTTATTTCCATACAAGACTTCTCTATAAAAATGATAACTCCATTCCTCTCCGTTCTTACCCGCATAACCAGAAGCTAAGCCAACCCGCCATACTGGATAATCCTCGTCAGGGGGAATCATGTCATTTTTAATCTTGATTATTTTATCATTATTAATGCCTTCTAAAAGTTGAACATCATCTGTTGGTGGTTGGCAATCTAATCCATTATATCCAGGATGATATCCAGGGTGTGGCCACTTGCGCGATGCAGGTATTTTTATGTTACAAGCATAGGCATAACAATTATTAGATTCACGAAAAGGTGTTTCATTCCAAAATTTATCATTAAACTTTTCTACTTGGTAACTGTAGTGAGGTTCATCATCTTTAAGAACAGTTACAGATAATAATTGAGTGCTTCCATTTTCATCCAGATCTTCTGTAGATGAAGAATACTTTATGTAACATGTTTTATCTTCTGTCATAGTATATCTCCTGTTATTTTAAATAGTGGTGCATTTTTATCAAAAAAACTAAGCATGAATTAGTACAAGATATTAAATATTATGAATAATTATTTATTATCTGGACTTTGTGTAGCACGAAATGAGAAAACTCCTGTGCTTGACTCACCTGAATTTGACACAAATTTAACTTCATTCCTTGTGAGAATAATTTTGTTATTAGATGCATCTTCTTCCCTCAAAATGTGTTGTTTATAACCCGCAGTACTTTCGCTATTAATAAATGAGTTTGCTATTAGTGTGGTTGTAGCAATAGCTGCGGCTATCGCTTTTGTCGTAGGTTCAGGGGATGTAATAGCCGTTTGTAGTGCTAGACCGGATACAATAGGTAATAGTTGCCCTCCTATCTTTTCATATGTGTCAATGGTACCCCTGTAATTATGAGGACTGGTTAAATGTGTTAAACCATCTTCTGTTGTCCATGTTACCATCCACCAATCTCTGCCAGTTGTAAAATCTCCGGTATGATATTCTGCTTTCATGATTTTCATAGTACAAGCTCTGTTATCTATACCTTCTCCATCGTTGTCGAATCTGTTATTATATACATCACTATATTTATGGAGCACTTCAATACTTAATATTTTTTGTTCAGTTTCGTTACAGATAGCAACATTTGCAATTCTTTTTTGTAAATCATAAATCATAAATCATAAATCATAAATCATAAATCATAAATCATAAATCATAAATCATATTGTTTATCCTTCTTATCGATTTATATGTAATGCATCCAGAATCTGAAAGGAGAGAATATTTCTATTGGGGTAGTGATTGAGTAATGTTGTTTTCTTATGCCATATATTGTTTTTTTTAAACTTAATGTAAATTATATTTTTTGTTATTTATTTTCTTTAAATGTTATTCTTTTGTGAATTATCATGTATCACAAATATAAACTATATTGGGGTTTATGTGGTTGATTATATATATTCTATAGTTACTTATAATTAAGTGTTAAAATACTCAATTTAAAATTCGTTAAAATAAACAATAACTGTTTTTAATGAAAATAAATGAATTTGTGTAAATTTTTTTATCTTGAATAATTAAGACTATTGTTAGAAGGAAAAATTATTTTTTAACTAATTGATAATGCTTGGATTTTCTAATGGAGAAAGCTGGAGATAACTGTATATAGATACAGGATTATTCGGTATGCAAGGAGGGTACGAAACTACAGGAAATCCTATAGTTTCTTTCTCGGGATTATCCCACATGTCAAAGGGCAGATTTCTGTCCTATAGCGACAGTAGCTTCCTTTCCCACCTCTCCACAATCTCCGGCTTCTCTTTAGGTGGTCGGGGTGGAATCTTTTTCTGCTGCATCAGTCTATTAAACTTATCATGTAGTGATTGTGGGTACAGTTCTGTGTATACCTGCCACAATACATTGAGAGATCGGTGACCAGTAACTTGAACAACTTCTTTAATAGAGAAGCCAGCTTCAAATAATCGACTTGCTCCCTCTCTGCGGAGGTCTTCAATG